>NZ_JAUBSD010000016.1:0-86934 GCF_036704575.1 Microcoleus sp. K5-D4 | reverse complement strand
AATGCCCTAAGCGTGGCTAAGTTAGCCCTGTTGACATATTGTTACATAGCTCGGTTTAATCCCGCTTACCTACTTAAATTTAAGAGCTCTTTTGCCAGAAATACTGCTGATACCGTTTCTAAGTGTTTGTGCTGTCAAACTCATGAATTCTTCTAAATCTGCAAAGTGACCCGCGAAAGATTGAGACTTTCTGCCAGGTAATCCCACTTCCTTTTCCAAGACAAATGTTAACAATTCATGAAGTTGATCTGACACTTTTATGTATCCTCAAGTTAAATTCAAGTTTGAGTTAGGCGAACAAGGAAAGTTGTTTAAATATTTCTCGCCCTTGTACTCGCTCGCCTTTAATGACCTGGTAAAGATATTCACCGATCGCCTTTCCCAATAATACAGGAACCGCATTCCCAATCTGTCGGTATTTAGAAGTTGTTGAGCCATGAAAAACCCACTCATCGGGAAATGTCTGAATTCGCGCGCACTCTCTGACACTCAAAGGACGTAATTCATCAGGGTGGCACATATCAGTAGCCTTTTGATGGGGGCTTGTTGTGACAGTAGGCGATGGTTTATCCCACGCTAACCGTCGATAAAAACCCACTTTACCACCTTCAGATTTATATGCCCCTCCCATTGCTGCTGCTTTTAATTCGCTGGGTAAATCCTTCCAGTTTTGACCAGCGGTTAACAAACGCAAATACTTGAGGCGACTTTCTGAGTAAGGGACAAATTCTGGCGGAGAATCTACTAAATCCTTTAATCCTTCTCTAAGTGTCAGCCATTTTGGTTTTTTACCAGTACCTTTTTGACTGTGAGTTGGCAGGGGCAAAGTAACTGGATCGTTACTTTTATAACCAATAAAAATAACTCTTTCTCTACATTGAGGAACGCCATAGTCAGCCGTATTGAGCAAATCATACACAACTTCATAACCAATGCGTTTCATCTCGGTCAAAATCACTTGTAAAGCTGCACCGGGCATCTCATCAGCTTCTAACTGGGGGCAACCTAAACCTCTGCGATCGTGAGGTCGATGTCGAATCGGAGCTGACAGCAACCCCTTAACATTTTCCATGATAAAAAAGCGGGGTTTGATTTCGTCAACGATGCGTATAAAATCCATAAATAAGCTGCCGCGCGGATCGCCAACAGATCCCCGTTTTCCGGCTGTGCTGAAAGGTTGGCACGGGGGGCCACCAGTCACTAAATCTACTTCATCAGCGCGCAGAGGCCTATCTAAACCTAAGATTTGTCCGCCTTCTTCTAATAAAGTTTGGGCGTGGACTTCGCAAATATCTCTGGGTACAGCAGATACGGATAAATGAGGACGATTTAGAGAGATTGTTTTGGTAGCATCAGGTTCGATTTCTACTAAACTTACTGTCTGAAATCCTGCTTTTTCTAGACCTAAATCTAAACCGTAGGCTCCAGCAAAGAGACTAATAGTTATCGGTTGGTTGTTAATCACAGGTTTTTGCCTCAAGAACAGGTTGGATCATTGATCAAAATTAAGTTGATGAGAATTTATTTTAATGAACTGCATAGGGCGCAGAGGAAGCTGAGGAAGAAAAGAGAGATAATATAAGAGAAGACAGCACTTACGGAGAACCTCTATATGTAGGTGTGCAGTACACACATTACCGCTAAAAGCTCAAACCGGAATTGCCGCTCAATCTATCCAAACTTCGTCAAGAACCGGAAAGCATCGAGTACGTGACTCGCGCAAACGTAAGGCGAAGTATTGTAAAAAGCTTGCCAAGCCGCCGCTTTATCTTCGTCGTATTTATCGGCTCTTTCCGGGTATTTTCCTTGCCAATTCAGGCGCACTGCGTGACCGACTAATACATCTAAAACGATGTATTCTTCTACTTGCAAATCTGGGTTACGCTGGGCGATCGCCGCCAACTCCATCAGCGCCTCAATATTGACTTGTCGGTATTCCGGCGCCACAATCTTATTCAACAAATGCTCGATTTGTAGCGCGAAATTCTTTTCTCCCGGCGTCATTTCCGATAATATAATATGGCTATCTAACCGATTGCGCCGCTCTAATTTGTCGCCAATTATCAAGCCTTTGCAGTGCCGCAGCAGTCCCCAAACACTCGGATAAAAATCCTTCGGTACGCGATTGACAGTACCTTCCATTTGCCGCTTCCGGCGCCATCCTCCCCCAGGCATTTGCGGTTCTTCGGAAACAGGCGCTACTACCCATTCAATATCTTTTTCCGCCTGTTTGACGCGCAGGGATTCTTGCTGTTTAAGGATTTGATTCATTTCCTCGTATTCTGTCAACACTTGGCGCAGGCGATTTTTGATTTCAAAGGGACTTAGCTGCATTAAATGTTCGTAAGCTTCATTTTGCGTAACTCCCAATTCGCGCGCCAACTCGCTTGTTAACAGCAGAATAAAGTAGCTAACTCTCAGTGTCAGCAAACCTTTAAATAAATGCGGTTCGGCTTTAATTAACAGGCCGAGGTAGATGAGAACTTCTTGAGTTAGAACTCGATCGCGAATATCTTCTCCGCAGAATTGGCGAATTTTGTCCATCACTTCGGTGTAGGAACCGGGGCGCGAAATCACCGAATCTTCGCTGTAGGCTTTACCCACAGCAATCTGCTTTTGTCGCACCAAAATGTCTGTCACCGCATCAGACAAGCTGATATCAACTTTGTCCAGCAAACCTGCGGCATGGCGGATGACTGCCCATTGGATTTTTGATTGCGAACTTTCTCCAGCTTTTGTATAAACTTCGTTGAGCAAATCCACAACTTGTACAGTGGGTTCCGCACCTCCAAATCCTGTATCAAAATTTAATCCTTTGAGTCTAACTAAGGTGTGCAACAACTCAATTTGTTCGTACAAATTTTCTGAATCTCGCAGGCTAGTTAGCAAGAAGTGAGTATTAGTTTCGCACTCTAATTTAAATTCTTGCGTGTGACCCAAAGGCCAAGTTTTTTCAGGATTGTAAGTTAGATATCGGCGCGTTTCAACTGCACCTGTCACCGGAGATTCGGTAAATTCAAAATCGTGCATGAAATCAATTTTTTCGGTGCCAGCAGTCAGCATTAACTGCTTAAGATTTCCGAGTTTAACGGGCGTGTTGTTACAGTGTCCATCCCGGAATTCCTTCATTAATTCTAACAACGCTTCCCGACCGGTTTCCAGCATCGTGTGAGTCAGCATCAGCGTTACCGTAGGGCGTCCCAACTGATACCAGTGCCGGTGAATGTGAGCTATTTCGCTCTTGATTTGAGCTACTAAAAAATGGTAATCTAAAGTTAAGTAAAACTCTTGTCTGTTCAAAAATGAAGGGAGAAATACGATCGCCTCTTCGCGAATTTTAAACACCCGAGAAGTTGTTAAACTCCGCAGACGGCGCACGGGGCGACCGGTTAAGCCTAATTGGTCGTTTCGTCCAATTTGCGTGTAAATAGCTGATAATTCTTTAGTCTGGCGGACTTGGATAGGTTCTACCTGTTTTGGAGTTTGCGCCGCAATGCCGTTAGCGGCTAATTCTGCTTGCAAATCTTCGTCTTCAGCTAACAGTGCAATTTGCACTAAAGGTTCTCTGTGTTGGCCGACTGACAGGTGCCTTCCCAGCGGGTCGATGTCGCCAACTGCGATTAATTCTTCGTTCAGCAATTGACCGAGAAAATACAAACTTTGCGCCCAAACGAGGGGAATATTTTCATTGGGTAAGCGCTGCTGGCTGCGGGGATTTCGCTTTTCTGCTTCTATATTTTCGGCGGGGACGTAGTACAATTCTGGTAGTAGTGGCAAACCAGAGCGATCGACTGCTAGAGATTCCAAACGCTGCTGGTACTCTTGCACTTGGGCTTGGTTTCCCTGAAATATGCCGTCCAAAAGCAAATAAGTGAAAAATAGCGGCCACTCGCATTCAATGTGCTCGAACTGCCTTAATTCTGTCGGTTCGTAGTGCAGGCGATCGGCATCTTCCAACACTGTTTGGTGTCCGTCCCGCAGAAACCGCTTGCAGCCGTATTTTCCTTGCAATTTGTCAATAATCTTATTTCGAGTCCGTTCTATTAATTCTTGGTCTTCCACAGCAAAAGCCGGAAAACTAATCACGCTCAATAAAGCGGCATCTACTTCTTTTGAACTAGATTCGCGAGGCAAAAGCGATTCCAAAGTTATGCGACTTCTGGCAATTTCGTCTGGCAAAACGTGAATAACTGACGCTTGAGAACCTTGAATACCGAACAAATCCAAGCCATTTATTGCTTCCAGCGCTGCTTTTGCCATGCCAACTGAACTGGCGTTCAATTCTGCATTGCCGCGATTGATTTTATGACCTCTTTCCCAAATTCCGTAATCCGGCGTGCGGTACGCTCTACCGATGTAGTAAACTAAATTTTGCACGAAATTGACTTCATCTATTGTAAAAATTACGTGCAGCCCGGAAGCCGTCATTTGAGCAAGAATTAATAAGAATATAGATGTAGCGTCTAATTGTAAATGTCCCCACTTGTCATCACCGACCACAATACTTCCAGTTTGAGTATTGTATTTAGCGTGCAGGGCATCTAGGGGCGACTGAGTATTTTTAAAATGTTCTACTTTGCTCGATTGCTGCATCATCGCAAACAGCAAGCCGCGCATTAGTTTGACTGTGCTGTGTTCCAGTTCAAATGTTCTGCCCTGATCGCCATCAATTTTGCGGTAAGCTAAACCCAAACCCCAAACCGCGAGAATGCTGTACACGTTGTCGCGCACCCAGGCATCGGTGTAGTCGCCGTGAGCGTTAACGGCGGTACTCGCCGGCAGCAAACCAGTAATTGGGTTCTGGCGCTTGAGGATGATGTTTTTGATTTGCTGGTAGTAATAATCTAACCTGGTTTGCCGCTGGGTTTTTGCGATCGCCATTTCGTTTTCCTTGTTTTTCCTGATGCGAGTAGATTTGCGGTGAATAGACTTTTAAATATATCAGAGATTAGATCATTTCTCAAGTTATCCAAACACAAGAAGGTAATTGCCATGTCTACCCAAAACCACAATAATAACAGCGTTCCTTTCGTGAAAGTTGTCTACTCTACAGTGAAAATTAATGGTAAAATTGAGCTAGTACCGATGGAATGGTACGCAGACGGATCAGTCAAAAAAATCGAACGCTAATGCTCGATCGCACTTGGCTGGCTAACTCTAAGGAACTTGCGCGACCCGTCGCTTACAAAAAAACCGGTTTATGGGCCACCGAACGATGACTTAACAGACTTTTGGTGGCACAAACCGGGTTTTTTGCGTCCAAAAGTGCTCTAGCATCGATCGCCAATCTCAGCTAATTTAAATAACTAGGTGTGTAGGAATCTCAAAGAAAAAAATATGGATGGATCTCGCCCGCAATTTTCAGTGCTGGGACTACCAGTTCACATATTAGATGATTATGCAGGTTGGCTGATGCAGCGCCTGCATCAAGGGTTAGGAAGTCACGTCGTGACGCTGAATGCTGAAATGGCGATGCAAGCCGAGCAAAATCAGGCTTTAGCAGATGTAATCCGCAAAGCGGAACTGGTGATTCCCGACGGTTCGGGAGTGGTACTGTACTTGCGGCTGCGCGGCAAACCGGCACAGCGCTATCCGGGGATTGAATTAGCAGAATCGCTGCTGCAAGAAGCCGGAAAATTGCCTGATTCAGAACCACTCTTTTTCTTTGGAGGTTCCCCCGGAGTGGCTGCTGCTGCGGCAGAAAATTGGCAGCAAAAAGTTAACGGATTGTCGATTGCGTCTCAACACGGTTATCTTTCCGCAGATGAAGAGAAAGACTTCCGTGAAAGCCTCAAACAAATGCAGCCGAAACTGATTTTTGTAGGATTGGGAGTGCCTCGCCAAGAGTTTTGGATTGCCGAACACCGACACCTTTGTCCTCAGTCAATTTGGGTGGGAGTTGGCGGCAGTTTTGATATTTGGGCGGGAACAAAAGACCGCGCGCCGGCTTGGTTTTGCGACAATCATTTAGAATGGTTGTACCGACTTTATCAAGAACCTTGGCGGTGGCGACGGATGTTAGCTTTGCCACAGTTTGCATTGAAAGCTTTGGGGAATTTTAGAGCTTAAAATCTGCCACAATAAAATAGGTTCCTCGTGATGACTAAAGTTCTCACGAGGAACCTATTGCCCTTAGACAATGTAAGGAGAATCGATCGCCTTTGCCCGATTAATCGCCACCAAAGTCAGGTAAATCAAAGCCGAAATCTCAGCGCGGGTAATATCCCGCTGCGGCGAAAGCCAATCGCGGGAAGGATAATTAACCACAATCTTCAAAGCAGTTGCTGTGGCGATCGCACTCAAA
Source organism: Microcoleus sp. K5-D4 (assembly GCF_036704575.1). NCBI lineage: Bacteria > Bacillati > Cyanobacteriota > Cyanophyceae > Oscillatoriales > Microcoleaceae > Microcoleus > Microcoleus sp. K5-D4. The sequence goes on along the minus strand of NZ_JAUBSD010000016.1, from coordinate 80,630 downwards.
GCATAATTAGGAATCTGAGAACGATCGATGTAAACTTTCAAAGAATCAGGATTGCCGCCCTTGAGTTCCAAACCGTTAACCAAAGACACGATCGCGTCAGCCTTAGTCAAATTCTGATTCGGGCCGAACTTCAACCCCGGAAACCCCGCCAAAAAGCCGCCCCGATTTGCCCGTTCGATCGCACTTCTCGCCCAAAAAGTAGCAGAAACATCAATAAAATTTGTAGCCGGCACCCTCGGAATCGGACTAAACGCACTTACCAACAGCGCCGCATATTGAGCACGATTTAAACTGTCGTCCGGCCGAAAAGAACCGTCAGGAAAACCGCTAATTATATTCGCCGCAGCCAAAGCTTCAATAAACTTCTGTGCCCAATGTCCTGAAATATCGCTGAACACCGCACCCCCGATATTCGGATTGCCGCCGCCCTTTCTCACCGCAGCTTGCACAGCTTTAAAAGCATTCACTTTCCCGTAACCAAACCAATCGCTGCGACCGCTGTTAGGATCGTAATTTCCCAGGCGATTGCCCAACTGGGGATCGGGATCGAGATCGACAATTTTCTCAGCAGTTTGTTCGAGAATTCCCCGCACTTCCCGCGCCGTCAAACGGGGGTTAGCCGAAAGTATCAACCCTGCAACCCCAGCGACTACTGGAGTGGCGCTGGAAGTACCGCCAAAAGTATCCGTATAGTCCCCCCAGTCGTAGCCCCGATCGCCTACTCGATCGGCAGTAAACACCCCCAAACCGGGCAAATACTGCGTCACCTCCGGCGGCGTGCCGATAAATCCGGTTTCTGGCAACCAAGTTCCCGGCGGCGCGTTGTTGCTGGGGGCGCAAACCGAGATGCTGGTGCCCCAATTGCTGTAAGCTGCTTTTTTGTTGAGGGAAGTGGAAGCGCTGACGGCAATTACGTCTGGGTGAACGGCAAATCCGTTTAGCCATCTAGTTTGACCCTCCACGACGTTGTTGGGCCAGCCTTTCTCGTTAATTGTGCCGTTGACTGGGCGGTTGGCATTGCCCGCCGCGAACAGAATAACGCAGCCTCTGCCGCCCCGCCCTTGGGTTGCTGCTTTGGTGATAACGGCACTCTGCCGCAGGGAAAGGGGATAGTAAACTGCTGCAGGCCCCCAACTGCAAGAAATGACTGCGGCACCTTTTTCGATCGCCCAATTAAATATTTTTTCGACAGAATTGTCATCGAGAAAACCACTGGTACGGATGGGCATCAGGGCGCATCCGGGGGCGACGCCGACAATGCCTTTGCCGTTTTCTTCTGCAACGGCGACGCCGGCACAACTTGTGCCGTGGTTGTCTGAGTCTGCGACTGGCATCGGGGAAGTGTCGCCGTCTTTGAAATCGATGGGTGAGACGATTTTGCCTTGGCCTTGAAAATCTGGGTGGGTGATGTCAACTGAATCGTCGGCGATCGCAATTACGATCGATCGAACTCCGCGAGTCATGTCCCAAGCTGGTTCGGCATAAATTTGAGCACCGCCGACAAGTTGGTTGCCGCCTTTGTTATTGAGATACCACTGTTTGGGATAAAGCGGATCGCGGGGCGTGTAATGCTGCTGCGTCTCTACTAAAATGTTTGGTTCCGCTACGAGAACTTCTGGATATCTTGTCAGGCGGTTGGCAATTTTGACGGGGTTTTCTGTTGCTTGTTTGGTGACTTCGCAGACGAAGGTGTTGGGAATTCCTTCTACTGGCCGGACTATTTTTAAAGCTGCTGCATTGGCGATCGCCTTGCGCGATTGTTCGTCTATTTGTTCGCCAAATTGAATGGTAATTTGGTCGGTTATATAAAAGAATGTACTCGGATTGTTCGCGGGGCAATAGACGTGGCTGGCAAAAGCTACGGCATCGCTGGCGCGGGCTGCTTGCATTGCTGATTCTAGGCGATCGCGTGCAACGAGATATTCTTCGAGATTGCTTTGGCCGATGCGACGGTTTAGTTTTGCCCCAGTTGTTGCAGCCCAATCGTTTGAGGCTGATGCTGTTGATGAGGGGCGGACTGTAAAGCGATCGTCCGCTTTTGACAGCAGCAATTCGTCGCCGCCGCGTTGCAAAATCACTGCCAGACTTTCATCGGGGACTCCAATTCCTTGATAGTTTTGTAAGGTATTTGCGGAAAGTTGGATCGGTTGTGTCATCAGAAATGCCTTTGTTTAATTTTAATCCAGTCTTACTATATTCTCAAGAACAGGCAGGATGCCTGTTCCACAAAAACTGAATTTTCTTGTGGGGTGGGCTTCTAGCCCGCCCGTAAAAGGCTTATTAACAATGATTCAGCAAATCCCTCAAATAAACACGCTAGGATTAACATTAAAAAATTCTCCCAGCGCCTTAGCTTGCGCCTTGCTAATCGCCCGTTTCCCATTAACCACCTCAGAGACTACTCCTTTGGAACCAATCACGCCCACTAAATCGGCTTGTTTGAGTTCGCGAACTTCGATGAGATGCAATAGAACATCCCGGGGAGTCGCTTCTGGGATTGGGTAATACTTGGCTTCGTATTCTTCGATCAACAGAGCCCAGAGGCTCAGTAAAGTTTCTTCTTCTAATGTTAATTCTTCCTGAGACATCAGAGATTCTACTTCTGCGAGGGCAATATCGTAATCTTCTTCGTTCAGGATGGGCTTAGGCTGCGATTTCGCCAGTAGTTGACCGTAAGCTGTTTTCTCAATTGTTATATTCATGGTTCCTTCCCTTGTTTAATTAGACATGGTTCTCAAGTATAAGGTGGGTGTTTTTTTCTCTATCTCCTGCTTTTGACGATTGGTGTAAATGTTTTTGATTTGTTAAAATTATCCGGTAATCTGTATTGATTACCGATATGCTTAGGTAGAATTTAATTTATTTTTATTTTGACTTCATCTTCATTGTCCCAGTTGATTTTGCTATATTCGGCATGAGTTAAGAACTGCTTAAAATATATAATTTTGCTTTTGTATTTAACTTGTACAATTAATCGATACTGATTGCCTTTAATATTAAAGATGGTATATCCACAGACTTGATCGACCGATCGCGAATATCCGTTTCGCACATCTTCTAAGGATTGCCAATCGTTGTCTTTGATTAGCTGGTACCAGGATTTGATCGCACTCTGGGCATCCGGGTAGGGTTCGATCGCACTCAGAAGATTTTTCTTAGAAATCAGTCTCATAGATCGTTTCTCAACTACCATTCTATCTTCTCATTTTGAGAACAACCAGTCAAGTCTCTACTTAATTTTTCCTAAAGAACCTTTTGCCCGATCGCGCACCCTTTGACATTTCAACAAATTTGGTTTACACTTAGCCGGTTGCGATCACCAATGGTAAGATCGGCTCAAGCTAAATATTTTTTTAAGGCGCACAGGCGCAAAGTAATTTCATGGTATACTCTGGAACTGTTTGCTGGCTTCGCTCCACTGCCCGGATTACGATCGGGGCGATCGCAGCTTTTACCCTGTTGCAACCGCTCCAAGTCCAAGCACAACAACCTTCTGGGCCAGAGAACCAACCCCAAGTCGAACCCGCCGACGACCCCACAGACCCCAACAATCTTCGCCCTCTGACGCAAGACAGCAGCTTGCTGAGCGTCCCAGGAGGCCAGCGTTTGATGACAGAAGCCAGCAGTGCTATTTCCAATCAGAATTACGCACTGGCTACTCAAAAACTCCAAGAATCCCGCCAAATTTTCAATCAACTCTCCAACTTCTACCAACAACTGGGTAGCAGTTTTGCCGGAATTGACATCCGCTTGGCCGAAAGCCACCGCACCAAAGCTGTAGAAACAGCCCAAATGCGCGACGAAGCTACCTATCGGCTGGCGTTGGTACACCGGGCGCAAAATAAACCGGAACTGGCTGTGCCCCTGCTGATTCAGATTATTCGATCGCAGCAGCCAACTCGCGACTTGGGCAAGAAAGCTTACCAGCAGTTACTGGAATTGGGTTTTGTGGATTCGCCCTTTCCCCGGCCTGCCAGCAGTCAACCGAGCTCATCTAAGAAATAGTTCCACTAAAATCTAAATTACAGCCGTTTATCAGAGAAACCAATGGTTACACCGTCTCAAGTAGCAGAAATGATTAAGGCAGGGTTGCCCGACGCTAAAATACAAGTTGAGGATTTGACCGGCGGCGGTGACCACTACCAGGCGAGAGTCGTCTCAGCAGCCTTTGAAGGAAAAAGCCGAGTACAGCAGCACCAACTGGTCTACGGCGCTCTCAAACAGGCAATGGCTAGTGAAGCCATCCACGCTTTGGGCTTGGAAACCTTAACTCCCGCAGAATGGGAAGCGAAAAGTCAAGTTGCTTAATTGTTGAGCGGCAATTTGGTATCACAAGTTTGTGCTTCTGTCAATAGTTGCTTGAAATACAACTGCTGCACTTACGCACAAAAACCAAAGAAACCGGGTTTCTTAACCGGAATCTATGGCTGTAACGAAAGATTGTCCTAAAAAACCCGGTTTCTGCGTCAGTCAACGTTTAAAAATTTTCAAACAATATTAGGAGCTACCATGACTACAGCAGCACATGAAAGAATTGACGAATTGGTTAAGCAAAACAAAATCATGGTATTTATGAAGGGCAATAAGTTAATGCCCCAGTGTGGTTTTTCTAATACTGTGGTGCAAATTCTCAATACTTTGGGAGTACCTTACGAAACTGTTGATGTTTTGGCCGACCAGGAAATTCGTCAAGGCGTTAAAGAGTATTCCAACTGGCCGACAATTCCCCAAGTTTATATCAACGGCGAGTTTATTGGTGGCTCGGATATTATGATCGAGATGTATCAAAAGGGCGAATTGCAAGAAGTTGTAGAAGTGGCTTTGGCTTCTTAAATTAGACCGAAAAAACATATCCCCGACTTCTTTAAGAAGCCGGGGAAATAACAGCAATCGCGTTTTACGTTGAATTAGGTTAATTTACTTAATTATTCGTTAGAGCAAGACTAAATCATTTGTGAATTTCTTACTTCCTCCCCGCGGGTTCGGGGAAGGTTGGGATGGGGTAAAAAATTTACGACTCATTTAGGATTGCTATACCAGGCAGAGCCTGGGAACGCACTGCGGTCGGCTATGACTCGAATTTTTAGGCTCCGAAAGCGAGGCAGAGCATCTGGACATTGGTTCCCAGGCAGAGCCAGGGAACCCGTTACAATTGCCAATTCCCCATTGCCAATTCCCAATTCCCAATTCCCAATTCCCAATTCATCAAGGGTTTATCCAACCGAATTTACTATTTAATAGTAGTCGGCTTCAGTTTGGGTCTGTGGCATTGCAAAATTGGAGGGGTCGTGAATGTAACGCGCTGCTTCTTCCTCTAGTCTGTGAATCAGATAGGGTTCCAAACCGTTGGAATGCCGCAGGGCTGCTAAATACCCGTCTAAGTAAAGCCGCAGATCATCGAAGCGATAACCTCTATTCCACATTTCGACGAGGGCGTCGGTGAGTTTCTGGTAGTGCCGGATTGTTTGGGTGTCTTGTAGCATGGTGTGAGGTTGAAATCCTTTGTGGTTTGTATAATGACGGCGGGATTTAGGAATGGCCTCGATTGATGCTGAGTGGCTCAGCTTGAGGCTATTTCTAAATAAAAGTTTTTACCCTGCTCAACAGGCTACCCTCCATAAAAAATTTCACTCGTTGCAATGCAGTTGCTCGACTTTTTGCGCGCACCTAGATAATTCGCTGTGCGTTTAATGGAGTCGGGATGTTGCTGAATTTGGCGGTCAAAGTGGCTGAGTGTTCCGGCTACCGAGCGAACGGTTGGAGGAATTCTAGTTTCACTTGCGCGATTTGTCAACCTCCTGGGAGTGGGGGCTGGGTCGGGGGGATCGCTTTTAGCAGGCGGTTGGGGCATGGGGTCGATCGGCTTTACACTGTCTTATTTTCATTGTAAGCTCATCGCCATAATGATTTAACCTTTCTGCAGGCTGACCCTGCCAAATTAACCCAATCTTTAACATTTGTACCCTGGGTGTGTCCGCTGCTTTAAACGCAGCTCATGCTTGAGTAGCGATGGTTACAAAAGCTTGACAAAAGCTCTGTTAACCTTGTAGCAATTAGTGATATGGGAAGCTCGCCTCTGTGGAATCTGCAAGTATTTCAATTGTTGAAGGGAATCCGCACCTGCGATCGCTCTTGGGCTGGCATCTACAGCAAGTCGGTCACTGGGTGCACCAGTCAGCGGATATCAGTCACGCTAGGGAAATATTTTTCAGCCGTCAGCCAACCCTAGTCATTCTGGATGCCCAATTGCCGGATGGGGATGGTTTGGAATTTTGCAACTGGCTGCAACAGCAGCAGCAGTCGCTGATTTTGATGCTGTCGGCGCGGAATTCGGAATCGGATATTGTTGAAGGTTTGAAGGCGGGCGCAGACGATTACCTGACTAAACCCTTTGGGATGCAAGAGTTTATGGCCAGGGTGGAAGCTCTGATGCGCCGTAACCGCACGATGATACCGCCGGCGACGCTGGAGTGCGGGCTGCTGAAAATTGATTTGGTGCAGCGCCGAGTCAGGTTGTACGAGGAACATATTGAGCTGACTCCCCAGGAATTTAGCCTGCTGTACGTGCTAGCCCAAGCTGGAGGAGTGCCGCTGTCGCGCTCGGATTTGCTGCGGAGGGCTTGGCCCGATGCTATTGATAACCCCCGGACGATCGACACTCACGTACTCTCTCTGCGTAAAAAAATCGAAATCGACCCGCGACAGCCGAGCCTGATTCAAACTGTACGGAATGTCGGCTACCGACTGAATCTGGAGTTGTTGAATGGGAATCAACGGCTTTCTCCGCTGGTACCCGGAGCTGTGAGTTCTTAGACTACGATCGAGCTATAAGTCGGATTTTATTTTGAGAATTGATTGGCGATCGCATCTGTTTTCGCCGCCATAATAAAGTCATTGCGGTGCAGTCCAGAAATCGCGTGAGTCCACCAAGTAACGGTAACTTTTCCCCACTCGGTTAACAGTGCGGGGTGATGTCCTTCGGTTTCTGCTGCTTCGCCGACGCTGTTTGTAAAGGCGATCGCACTTTTGAAATCCGGGAATTCGTAGGTGCGTTCTATTTGGGGAATGCCATTTTTTTCGATTAAATTCCAGTCGGGAATTTGAGGTTTTAGCTGGACAATTTCGTAAGCTGTGAGGCGGGGAGAGTTTGGGCGGCAGGCGGCACAGCGTTCTTTTGCTAAAGGTTCCATAAATTGCTTGTTAGCGAGAAGATGCTAAAAGATATTATAGACATTTCTAATGTGGATTATTTTGGACGGGGCAACTGTCCTTTAGGAGTGACGTAGAGAGTGTGATGGAAATCGTTCAAAAAACCGATGAGCAATCCTTTAAATTTTATGGAAATAATCGTTCACAGTGGAATTGCTTAACCGGTAATATCAGGAAGGGGTGGGCTGATTTGGCTATCTCGCTTATATTGTCTACCTTGGTGAACCCGCCCCTCCAAGTGCGATCGATCAACCGATAACTTTCTTAATCAAATCCAACTTACCTAGATAGGGAGCATAGCGCCATTTTAAGTCAAGTAAAAATGACTTTTGCAGCACGCTTTTTTGATGAGAAAAAGTGTCAAAACTTGCTTTGCCGTGATAGGTGCCGATCCCGCTGTCGCCAACTCCCCCAAAAGGTAAACTTGTTACTCCGACTTGCATAACCGTGTCGTTTATGCAAACTCCGCCGGAAGAAGTTTCTCGCAAAACTCGCTCTTGTTTCTCTTTATCCTTCGAGAATAAATACAAAGCTAGGGGTTTGGGACGGGCGTTGATTTGGGCGATCGCCTCCCCGAAATCATCATACTCCAAAACTGGCAAAATCGGCCCAAAAATCTCATCCTTCATCACAGGCGCATCCCAGGAAACCTTGTCGAGAACCGTGGGTGCAATATATTTATCTTCGGGGTTTGTTTGACCGCCGACGACAACTTCTCCGTCTTTGATAAACTCTGCCAAACGTCCTAAATGATGCTGATTGATAATTCGGGAATAGTCGGGACTTTTCTGCGGATCGTCGCCGTAAAATCCGTGAATTGCTGTTTTAATTGCCTGCATCAAATCTGGTTTAACTTTTTTATCAACTAACAGGTAATCGGGAGCGATACAAGTTTGACCGGCATTGATGAATTTGCCCCACGCAATGCGTTTAGCAGTGTATTCAACTTGAATATCTGAGTCTACAATGCAAGGAGTTTTGCCACCCAATTCTAATGTGACAGGTGTCAGGTGTTTAGCGGCGGCTTCCATGACTATTTTACCGATTTTTGTGCCTCCTGTAAAGAAGATGTGGTCGAATTTTTCCGCTAATAATTGTTGGCTGATTTCCACTCCTCCTTCGACGGCGGCTACGTAGGCGGGATCGAAGGTTTTGGTAATCATGTCGGCGACAACTTCCGACGTGTGCGAGGCGATTTCTGAAGGTTTGAGGATGGCGCAGTTGCCGGCGGCGATCGCCCCGACCAAGGGTGATATCATTAGCTGAAATGGGTAATTCCAAGGCCCGATGATTAAAACTACCCCCAAAGGTTCTGGGTAAATGCGGGCGGATGCTGGGAATTGATCGATCGAAGTAGGCACTTTTTTCGGCTTTGCCCACGATTTTACATTTTTGATGGCATAATTAACTTCTGCGATCGCAGCAATTTCAAAATAAGCCTCGTACTCCGGCCTGTTTAAATCAGCCTTGACAGCATCCACAATCCGTGATTGATTGGAAACGATCGCACTTTTGAGCTTCTTGAGTTGTTCGATCCGAAAATCCACATCCTTAGTTTTCCCAGTCGCAAAAAATTGTCGCTGCTGCTGGATAATATCGCTGACTCTGATTACCATATTTATTCCTCCATGTCTATCAATAAATGTTACAACAGGAAAACGGAACTTGGGTAAAGTGCGATCGGTGTTAAAGCGCAGACTTCTTGAACAAGTCTGCGATCTGGGCTTTATGCTATAACTTATAAGGTATTAATTGTAGATTTTTAATTTGAGTTAAGTCATGAAAATCTCTAAGAACGATTTTTTTTCTATTCCTGCTGGCTGCTTTGCTTGCTTGCAGTAGCAGGATGTACCTCTAAGCCCCAAAAGCAAGTTGTCATCTGCTCGAAAGACTTTACCGAACAAGTCATCCTCGCAGAAATTTTAGCACGCCATATCGAAGCTAAAACAGATATCAAAGTAGAACGAGAACTGAATCTCGGAGGCTCGCTTTGCCATCAATCCCTAACAGCAGGTAAAATCGATTTGTACGTCGAATACACGGGTACTGCTTACGCCAACCTGCTCAAACAGAAACCGATTTATGACCCCAAAAAAGTCCTCGATTACCTCAAACAAGAATATCCCAAACAGTTTAAAGCTGAATGGACGGAACCGCTGGGATTTAATAACAGTTTTGCGATTATTGTGCGGGGAGACGATGCGAAAAAACTCAATTTACAAACTCTCTCGCAACTTGGGAAAGCTGCACCTAAACTCCGGGCTGGTTTCGGCCCAGAATTTAACGAGAGAGAAGATGGATTTCCCGGATTGGCTAAAACTTACGGGATTAAGTTTCGAGAAGAACCGAAGGAGTTGCTGTTAGGATTGCTTTATCAAGCGCTGCAACAAAAAGAAGTAGATGTGATTGCTGGTAATACGACGGACGGTTTGATTCAAAGTTTAGGTTTAGTAGTTCTCAAGGATGACAAGAACTATTTCCCGCCCTACGAAGCAGTTCCGGTTGTGCGATCGCAAATTTTGGATAAATACCCAGAATTGCGTCAAGTGCTCGCAGAATTGGGCGGCAAAATCTCCGAGGAAGATATGCGGAAACTAAACTACCAAGTTGATAAACAACAGCAAGAAGCCGGACAAGTGGCGCGGGAGTTTTTGCAGCAAAAATTGGGCTTTTCAAATCCCGAACCTAGTGCAAAGTAATCGGCACTTTCTCTCCTACAAGTTCACTTTATATGCGTAGCAGCTTACTTAGAACAGGAGTTTAAACTAAGACAGAATAAAGAGATGCATTACTGTAGATTGAATGCACTAAAAAATGAAAAATCAACAACTTGAGCTAGTCCTAAACAAGTAATGATAAATTGTAGTGATGGATAAAATACCCAATCGCACCGATGTGATTATTGAATGACTTAGAAAAAGATAAGGTCTTTCGTACCAAACGACACACCCGTTGTCGGAGAGTGTTATTGAAGCGCTCGATATAAGTGGTTTTACCCGTTTCTTTCCCGACCGCCTGATGCCGCTTACTTGGTAACACCTTCGAGTAAGCCGCCCAGAAATCCGTGTAGACGACGGCACATTGTCGATAGACCCGCGGTAATGATTTCCATAATTCACTCGCGGCGGCCGAGTCTCTTGCCCCAATGTAAACCCCGACAATTTCACGGGTCTTGGCGTCTAAAGCTAACCCTCTTTTGTCACTCTACGCAGAGGAAAACTGGAAATAAGGGATATTGAGGTTTTGAAAAATTGAACCAGTTAAATTATTGACAAGCATTTGAAGTTTAAAAAAGCCCTCGGATAACTTAGGAATAGTAAAAACTCGTAGCCAAGGTTTAATAAAGTTAAATAGTACAAATGGTTGAAGTATTAAACGGAGGTTGTTAAGAATATTCTTCCACCCATTTCCTTGAGCCCACCAAGGATATGATAAAAAATTAGATTCAGATTGTGGTGGTAATTTTAGCAGTTGTTCAGAGTGGAGACTAACCATCAAATAAGCCCTAAAAATAATTTCCCACCATTTTTCTATTTGTGGATAATTAGTTAAGCGAAAATCTGCCCATCCTAATTCGTTTTTACTTTGCTTCAAACCATATTCTACCCAAGTTCTTAAAGCATAAAAATTACCTACTTCTCTGGGTGTAATGTTGGGAAATTTACTCATTACATACCAAGTAGTGTGTTTGGGCAGCTCCTCTTTATCAGTTGTGATTTGCCAATATTTAATTTCCGGATTATCACCACAAATAATCTCTCTTATATATCTGTCTTCCGAGCTTAAATCTGAGAAGACACGTTTGAATCTTTGCCACTTTGAAGATTTGACTTTCGCGTCTGTAACTCCCCATGCTTTGTGGTTAGAGCGAATTGCCACAATAAAATTTAGATTCCATTTCTCTAGTATTTGAATAAAATTGTTACTACTCTCTCCGTATAAACTATCTGCTAGGACAAGATTAAATTTAAATCCTATCGCACGCAATTGTTTTATCGTTTTTGCGGCAATTTCATGTTTAGTTAGATATTCATGTCCTGGTTGCAGTCTTGATCTCGGTTTATAAACTTCAAATAATAGAGGAAAAGTCAGACCAGATCAAAGACCATACGCTGTAACTGCAACGATACCATTATCTGTTTTACTTAAATTTCCAATGTACTGCCGTTTTACATAATCAGTCGCATCCCCGTTTTTTTTATCTTCTGTCTCATCAATTATTAGTAATATTGGACGCCCTTGAAGTACATATAATATTAATTCTAATCGTTGCTGACTTAATTCTTTTACATCCCAAGGTGATTGTGTTAAAAAATGGTGTAATGCTTGATGATTATCTAGCCCTATAACTTTCGCTATTGATGGTAGTGTTTTGCGTTTTATGTCCGATATCATACCGACATATCAGTAATTAAAAGCTTCAAAGCTCCTAACTTCGGGAAATATGTTTTGGTAAATTTGACAATATTCATCTATAAATTTGACGGTGGGTACTGGTTGACGAGGCTCTACCATAGGACTGGCAATGCTTTTGTGGTGTGTCACTGATTATACTACCACGAGAGTGACAAAAGAGGGTTAAATTCGGCTGTCGAGCGGGATGCAATGGAAGCTGTGCGAAGCACAGCGGCTTAACCGCCTTGGGGGTTGCTATAAGTCCAGGAATCTTATTCCGTTTGGGCAAGACTTTGGGTACTAATTGGGTAGGTAAATACTCTCACCAGTCGCTCTAACCTCACTTGTTTCTCGCTCTTGTATCAAGTTCAACAAGATTGTCCGTAAAAGAAACTGGGCTGGTGTCAGTAGTTTTTGTAAGTGAGTCTGATAAAATATTGGTAACATTTATTTTGGGCATAAGCGACCGTGTAACGATTTGACTCCCTATCTTTTTTTACTATAATTCGGCTGCATTTTTACCCACTCTGGGTTTGGGGCCGCTTGTTACCCCTCCAGATGTGGAACATCTAATGAAACACGCCCAAAAATAATGAAAAACCCGGTTTCTTTAAAAAGCCGGGTTTTTGCGTATTCTATTGTTTATTTAAGCTACTTAACTTCAGCCGATCGCCGACTGTTAGGTGATTCGTAGTAAACTCCCGAACCTGTATCCGAGACAAAATGACAATCCCAGTAAGAGCGAATAAAGCTCTTCCAAATTGGCTCGGTTGACTTGCGATAATAATCGCCCAACACTGGCTTGATGGCTTCCGTTGCTTCCTTCAAGTGATAGTGCGGCATGGTCGAGAAAATGTGGTGGGCTACGTGGGTGCCGATATCGTGATGGATGGAATTGATGATTCCGTAGTCGCGATCGATCGTAGACAATGCACCTTTCAAGAAAGACCAATCTTTACCGCGATACCAAGGAATGTCCGCTTCTGTGTGGTGCAGGAATGTTACCAAATCCAGCCACATCACGAACACTACATAGGGAACCAAGTAGAACTTGAGTAAAAACAGCCAACCAAACTGATATGTTAGCGCGCCTAAAAAGCCTACCATCAGTACCAAGGATGCGGAACTCGTCAACACATCCCATTTTTCGGACGGACGGAAAATCGGGCTACCGGGCATGAAGTGAGAACCTGCCCGATCGGGCGATCGGCGAAATAGATAAATTGGATAGGCAAATAACATTAAATAAAAGCGTCCTAGCTTTTCGTACCAAGGCATTTGATTGTATTTGCTCTCCGATACCGGATACCAGCTTTCATCGTTATCTAAGCTGCCTGTATTTGCGTGGTGGGTTCTGTGACTAATCCGCCAACCGTGGAAGGGTACGAGAATTGGAGCGTGGGAGAGGTGTCCGATCAGGTTGTTGAGCCATTTGCTCTTAGAAAATGAACCGTGTCCGCAGTCGTGGCCCACTACAAACAATGCCCAAAACATGGTTCCCTGCATCAACCAAAAGATTGGGTAAAAAAGCCAGGAATCGACGGTGTAGGCGATCGCATACAAACCTGCGATAATTCCAAGATCTAAAAAGAAATAAGCCAGAGATCTCCATGCCGAGGGTTCAAAACAGTGGGCTGGAATGGCTGCCTTGATATCTTGAAGAGTAAAAGGTAACTCTGCTGTACGAGAGGATGAGCCTTGATTGCTCGCGGGATTGAGAACAGTATTTGATTGCACGAAGTTTCCGATTTAAGCTGACTTGAGAAACCGCATTCCGCCTTGTAACAGTCAATCGATTTTAGATTTTAGATTTTAGATTTTAGATTCACTCCACAGATGAATCTGGGGGCTTAAACTAAGATCTAAATTCTTTGGCTCTCCCGGACAGGAGTCGGGGGGCTGTATGCCTATGCAGGTGAGGTAACATTCAACCTGCAAGGAGCCATATTTTTACTCTGCAAGGGTTTCTAAAGTTCTTTAGTTCGCAGGATTAGCCCGTCCGCGATTCTCAAGCAAGTTGGCTTGTGGAATACTTGTGTGGGAAAAATTAGTGCGATCGACCCTGTTATCTGAAAAAATCTCATGTGCCCGTTGTTGGTGCGAAATGCGACTTCCATCTGAGAGTGGACATCTGGAGGAACTACCTCCAGTCTGCAGGTAGCATACAGCGTTTCGAGCAGGAATTGTGAACGAGAGTGTAGGGAAAAACCACCGATTTTAGATTGGCGATTTTAGATTCAAGCACAAATCTCAAATCTCCAATCTCCAATCTCCAATCCGAGGGTTCGGTTTCACACAAGTTCTAGCCAAGCGACTGTTCACTACAGTTCACCAATTCTGCAAGAATTGCTAAAGCTAAGTTAATGTAACATTTCTACACACATTCTGGCAATGACTTACCAGAAAAACTTAAAAATCCCTAAATTGCGGAAAGTGACGGGCGATCGCTTTCCCACTTTTGGATTTTCTAGGTTCCAGCTTTTTCTAATATGAGCTTAGACCGTTTTACCACTTCTGGAACGTCGATCGGATAATCACCCGTGAAACAGGCCGAACAAAAACTCATCGGGTCTTCGTTAGTCGCCTTCAGCATTCCATCCCAACTCAAGAAAGCCAAAGAATCTACCCCAATTTGGACGCCGATTTCTGCGACTGACTTAGTAGCAGCAATCAACTGATCTTGATTGTCGGTGTCGATCCCGTAGAAACAAGGATGTGTCACCGGCGGCGAAGAAATTCTCATGTGAACTGCCGTTGCGCCCGCATCCCGCAAGGCTTTGACGATTTTGCGACTGGTTGTGCCGCGCACGATCGAATCATCGATAATAATTACTCGCTTTCCTTCCAACACATCTTTGAGAGGGTTGAGTTTCATGCGGATTCCTGACTCTCGCATTGTCTGAGTCGGTTGAATAAAAGTGCGCCCGACGTAGCGATTTTTAATCAATCCTTCGGCGTAAGGAATGCCGGAAGCTTGAGAAAAGCCGATCGCCGCCGGGATTCCAGAATCGGGAACGCCTATGACTATATCAGCATCAGCCGGAGATTCTGCTGCCAACAAACGCCCGATCCGCAGTCGGTAGCTGTACAAACTTTCACCTTCCATCTGGCTGTCGGGTCGAGCAAAATAGATCATTTCAAAGATACAAAGTTTGCGCTTCTGCTGCTGACTCCAGTGGAAGGAAGCCATACCTTGCTCTGTAATCCAAACTAATTCCCCGGGTTCTACGTCCCGCAAAAATTCAGCACCGATAATATCCAAACCACAAGTTTCCGATGCTAAAACGTATCGTACCGGAGTTGTGGGGAGGATGCCAATTACCAGCGGGCGGACCCCTTGGGGGTCGCGGACTCCCATCACGCCTTTGGGGGTGGCGATCGTCAAACTAAAGGCTCCTTGGCACATAGCAAACGCACTGATCGCTGCTTCCAGCCAGTCTTTGCCCTTGTCTACCTCGGAACCGATCGCCACTGCGATCGCCTCTGAATCCGTCGTGCTGACAAATTCGCACTTCCGAGACAGCAATTCTTCCCGCAATTCTTTTGTATTGACAAGATTCCCATTATGTGCTAATGCCAGACTTCCCAAACGAGTTTCGACAACCACAGGCTGAGCGTTGACCACGCGCGACGAGCCGGTAGTAGAGTAGCGAGTGTGGCCTACGGCTAAGTTACCGGGCAAGTGACCTAAACTCGATTCGTTGAAGACTTGGGAAACCAGTCCCATATCTTTGTGCAGGTGGACTTTTTCACCGTCAAAGGTGGCAATTCCTGCTGATTCCTGACCCCGGTGCTGCAAGGCATACAAACCGAAGTAGGTCAACTTGGCGACATCTTCACCCGGTGCGTAGATACCGAAAACGCCACAAGCTTCCTCGGGCTTGTCGGGTTTGCTAGAATGCTCGTCAGCCGCGAAGGAATGGTTGGGAATCATAGATGGGTGGGTTCCTAATGGGGAAGGTGGGTTAGGGGGACAGTTTCAGCGGGAAATCTTGTTTGCGAAGGCGTCGCATAACTTAACATTCCCTTAATCTTGCCACGGATCTGTCATTATTTCCAAATTGTGTAGCATTTCAGACCGAAGCGATGCGGCGTTTAATGGCATTGTAGTATCGATCGCCCCCAAATCCTATATTAACCTTGATTAATCGTGGGCGAGGGATTCGGTGATAGAAAAATACTGTTGGCGAATTCGCCAATGGTGTTAACCCTCACATCTGGAATGCAGCATTTGGGTTCGCTTTGGCGAGTTAATAGCTATATGGTTAATTAAATATTTAGTCCAGAGGCACTATTTTTAGGGGTGAGGGGTAAAACCATTTTTAAATTCGCCAACAGTCTCTTGAAATCGCTTAAGAGTCAAACTCTCGTCCCAGTAGAGGGGAACGAAGAAATAGGCGATCGTGCAATGGCAAATAAATTATAAAATTGCTTGACTGGCTTTTTGAAATATTAGAATTTAAGGGCGATCGCTCTTGACTTTTTCAGGGGATTGACCTACTATATCATCATGGGAATCTGTGCGGCCATGTAAGGTCAATTTTGGCGCGATCGAGTATTAAGTAATACCGACAGGAGTGAACCGTGGGATGGAGATTTGGCAGCCTGAAAAATTTTCTCTACAAAGTCAATCAGCTTCATCTCCTGACAAAACTTCCTCTAAATCTCTCGCTGCGTGTAGAATTCGCACCACCTCAATACAGTCATCGAAAGACAAATAGAAAATCAGATAATTCTCAAAACCCCTAACTGACAATCTTCGCAAACCCTCCAACCGTGGATTTTGAACCGGATACAGGCGACCCATTCCCGACATTTGAGCCAATCTCGCAAATGTCTGACGTGCTGCATCAAAAAAACGCAATGCAGCATCAAGATTATTTTGAGCAATATAAGCAAAATTTTCGTCTAAATCTTGACTTGCTCTTGGTGTAATGACAATCCGTTTAGTCATTGCTGCTGTGGGTCAAGTTTCTGCACCAACTGAGCGCGTTTTTGCTCCCACCAATCATCGGTAATCTCTATAGAATTGCCACTATCCAAACCAGCCAACAATAACGACTCAACCCGCGCGGATCTTGCTTGTTCTTGGCGTATTAGGTGCAAGATGTATTCCGCTGCATTACTGTAGCCTCCGATTGCCACTTGTTCGTTAATAAAATTTTCAATTGAATCGGGAAGAGGAAGATTGAGGGTCATATTTTTTATCCTTCCTGATGTGTGACCTTGGCCTATTTTAACTATTATAGGACTTATGCACGGGTAGCCAGAAACCGGGTTTTTTTGCCCAGAAGACGCGCTACAGACCGCAGAAACCGCAAAAAACCCGGTTTCTTTGGTTTTGATGCGTCCAGAACTATATTTATAAACCAGGTTGAAACCGCCAAGCCTTAAAAGAAAAATCCTCGCGGGAGACTACACGGAAACCAAAGCCACGCGAAAACCGATGTCCGAGTAACGATCGCCCGCCAAATTGCTAAGACGATACGCACTGCGACAATTCACCGCAGAGTCCTTCCAGGAACCGCCACACCGCACCCGGCGATCGCTTTGATCGTTGTCGAGATGACTGCACCATTCCCAAACATTTCCGTGCATATCATAAAGTCCAAAAGCATTGGGTGAAAAATTCCCGACCTCAGTTGTTTGTTTGCGGTAAAGTCCCTTCGATGCCCCTGCGTAGGGATTATTGCCATTATAATTAACTAAATCCGGGGTAATTGTTTCACCAAAATAGAAAGGTGTTTTAGTTCCGGCGCGACAAGCATATTCCCATTCCGCTTGTGAAGGTAAGCGATAAGTCTTGCCTGTTTTTTTAGAAAGCCGCTTGCAGAATTCCACAGCGTCATTCCAGCTTACTTTTTCGACAGGAAGTTTCGCACCTTTGAACTCAGAAGGGTTATTTCCCATCACCGCTTGGTATTGTTCTTGAGTTATCTCATATTTACCCATAAAAAAAGCAGGCATATTCAGGGTACGCTGCGGCCCTTCATAGCTACTTCGTCCGGCTTCCGTATCGGGGGAACCCATCACGAAACTGCCGCCAGGAATTGCTACCATGTCTAGACTAATACCATTCCCAATATTTTCTCTAAAAGCCTGTGCTTTTCCTTGACGGCGGTTGGCGATTTGCCCCGTAGAGTTGACTGTCACGGTTTCAAAAGTAAAGCTTTTTAAAGCATTGGAAAATGGCTGAGGTTTTGGAGTTTCTGGTGCGGGTTTTGGAGATGGTTTTGGAGATGGTTTTGGCGATGGACTTTCTGCTACAGATTGTGGAGATGGTTTTGGCGATGATTTTTTAGCTGTAGTTTTAGGAGATGATTTTTGAGATGATGACTTAGGAGATGGCTGCTCATTTTTGGATGAAGGTGGAAGATTTGGTGAAGTTGAAGAAGATTTGTTGTTCAACAAACTTTGACTCAGCAGGGCTAAGGCAAATCCTCCCCCAGCAAAACCCGCTAATTGCAATAAACCTCGCCTTGTTGTGTTAGTTTGTAACGGCAAAGAGTGTTGTGGAATCACAGGAATTGTGGGATTTAGTATCGGTGCGGGAGTTGGTATTGACTGACTTTGAAAATCTTTTAAAACTTCATCTGCTGATTGATAGCGCTGCTGGATATCTTTTGCCAACAACTTAGATAAAATCACTTCCAATCCCTTGTCTATGGGACTTTTCAAATGTTGCTGCCAATTTCCAGTCCAGCTATAACCGTATTCCGTCCACAAACCATAAGGATGTACCCCCGTCAGTAGATGAAAAGCCGTCGCCCCCAAACTGAACAAATCGCTTGCTGCATAAGCTTCACCCCCTTGCATTTGTTCAAGCGGTGCATAACCATGCGAACCAATTTGCGTTCCCCGTCTTGATATCACTGTTCCCGACAACTGTTTGGAAACTCCGAAATCAATCAGCATTAACACACCGTCGCTGCGACGGCGCATAATATTCTCTGGCTTGATATCTCGGTGAACAATTTTTTGTTCGTGAACAAATTTTAGAACAGGTAGAAGTTCGAGTAATAGTTGCTTAACTTGGCTTTCTTGCCAAATTCCCTGATTTTGGAAAAGCGTCAACAAATTATCCCCATCCACAAACTGCTGTACGAGATACAAATATTTGTTGTCTTCAAAGTAGGCATCTAGGGATGGAATTTGCGGATGTTGTCCTAGCTGTTGCAGTTGTCTAGCTTCTAGCTGAAATAATTCTACCGCTTTGTTAATCGCCCAAGTTCCCTGGACATCGGGTGCTAATTGTTTAACGACACAGGGTTGATTTAGTCTATCAATATCTTCTGCTAAATAGGTTCGACCGAAGCCACCTTGACCGAGGAGTTTGATCATGCGGAAACGATTTCGCAGGATGGGTACGAGTTGAAGGCCACAACTGATACAATATGTTTGCCCGTCGGGGTTCTGAGGGTTGGGGCAGTCTGGATTGATACAGCAAATCATTTATTTTAGGAATGATATTGTTTATATTGTATAGATTGACTGGGCGATTGAATCGACGATTGATAGGGAGATTGAAAAAATTAGCCTAATTTGTAGGGTGCGTCGCTGTGAAATTTTCTAGGCAATTTGCAGATTTTTAATGCGACGCACCTTACTATTGTGTGGTGCGTCGCTGTGAAATTGTCGATCTTCCTTACAGATTTTTGATGCGACGCACCCTACCACTACTACGCGGAAACTAGGACGAGGAAGAAACCGACCTTACCACCACGCGAAAACCGAGGTGCCTGCTGCGATGGACCGCCCAATTCCTGCCACGATAGGCACTACGGCAATAGACCGTATTGCAGTTCCAGGCACCAGCACGCAGCACTCGGTTATTATCTGTTCCAGTTTCCCAAGAACTTCCATCAGTCGGTGCGCCGTTATAATTACCATGCCATTTATCGCTGCACCATTCCCAAACATTCCCGTGCATATCATACAAACCAAACGGATTCGGCGGAAAACTCCCCACATCCGTTGTTTGTTTGCGGTAAAGTCCCTTCGGCGCAGAACCGTAGGGATAATTGCCATCATAATTAACTAAATTTGGGGTAATTGTTTCGCCAAAATAGAAAGGCGTTGTAGTTCCGGCGCGACAAGCATATTCCCATTCGGCTTCCGAAGGTAAGCGATAAATCTTGCCGGTTTTTTGAGAAATTTTCTGGCAGAATTCCAGAGCATTATTCCAGCTTACTTGTTCTACAGGACGTTTCAAACCTTTGATATCAGAAGGGTTATTCCCCATCACTACTTCCCACTGTTCTTGAGTAATGGGATATTTACCCATAAAAAAAGGATAGATATTAACAGTACGCTGCGGCCCTTCATTGTTACTTCGCCTTGCTTCCGTATTGGGAGAACCCATCACGAAACGGCCACCAGGAATTGCTACCATGTCTAAGGTTGCACCGCTACCTAAATTTTCCCTAAAAAATTGTGCTTGACGGTGTTGATGGCTAGTTATATTACCCCGCACATCAACTGTCACCGTGTCAAAGTCAAACTTTTTTAAAGTCTCTATAAAATTTGGCGTTGACTGACGTTGAAAATCTATTAAAACTTCCTCTGCTGATTGATAGCGCTGCTGGATATTTTTTGCCAACAACTTAGATAAAATCAATTCCAATTCCTTGTCTATGGGACTCTTCAAATGTTGCTGCCAATTTCCAGTCCAATTATAACCTTTTTCTAGCAACAAATCAGAAGGATGTACCCCCGTCATTAGATGAAAAGCCGTCACCCCCAAGCTAAACAAATCGCTGGCTGGATAAGCTTCACCCCCTTTCATTTGTTCAATGGGTGCATAAGCATCCGAACCAATTTTCGTTCCCGGTCTCGACATCACTGTTCCCGACAACTGTTTGGAAACTCCGAAATCAATGAGCATGAACAAACCATCGCTATGACGGCGCATAATATTCTCAGGCTTGATATCTCGGTGAATGATTTTTTGTTCGTGAATAAACTTGAGAACAGGTAGAAGTTCGAGTAATAGTTGCTTAACTTGGTTTTCTTGCCAAATTCCCTGATTATAGAAAAGCGTCAACAAATTATCCCCATCAACAAACTGCTGTACGAGATACAAATATTTGTTGTCTTCAAAGTAGGCATCTAGTGATGGAATTTGGGGATGTTGTCCTAGCTGTTGCAGTTGTCTAGCTTCTTGCTGAAATAATTCTACCGCTTTGCTTATCGCCCAAGTTCCCTGGACATCGGGTGCTAATTGTTTAACGACACAGGGTTGATTTAGTCTATCAATATCTTCTGCTAAATAGGTTCGACCGAAGCCACCTTGACCGAGGAGTTTGATCATGCGGAAACGATTTCGCAGGATGGGTACGAGTTCAAGGCCACAACTGATGCAATATGTTTGCCCGTCGGGGTTTTGAGGATTGGGGCAGTCGGGATTGATACAGCAAATCATTTATTTGAGGAATGATATTGTTTATATTGTATAGTGTCTCAGAACCCCGACTTCTGTTATAGGTTTTTCTAAGAATCGTGAATTTTGTAAGAAGTTGGGGCTCTAGGGTGTGTTTTAAACCCGGAGATCCCCCCTAGCCCCCCTTAAGAAGGGGGGGACAAGAGTATTCAAAGTCAGCCCCTACTCCCCTTTTTAAGGGGGATTTAGGAGGATCGAAACTTCATGTTGTCAAACAGATGCAATCCGACGCTCGATCGCATTATAGAATCGATCGCCCATATCACCCATCGAAACCTCAATTAACACTTGATTGTCAGCACTCACAACCCGCAAAGGTGATTCAGCACAGCAAACTAAACCTATTTTCTGCCACATTTTTGTCAAATGTTCTTGCAGGTAAGCTTCCCAAATTTCTTGATTTTTCGGTGCGACTGAAACTACAATGCAGTTGCCCATTTCACCAAACAAAATTTCATCCCAGCGGCTGACATTTGCCGAATTACAACTGAAATGAATTTCCGCGCCCATTTTAGCAGAGATACAGCATTCCGCGAGGGCGATCGCAATTCCACCTTCCGCACAATCATGGGCAGAACCTACCCAACCTTGCCGAATTCCATCACGACAAACCGATTGCACTTTTCTTTCCAACTCAAAATCTATCCTTGGCGGTTTCCCAGCTACAATCCCGTGAATTGCCGCTAAATATTCCGAACCTCCCAAAGTAGGAGAAGTTTCGATTTTTGAGCTTTCAGATGAAAGTTCTGAGTTTTGGGATGATTCACCAATTCCCAGCACATAAATTAAATCACCTTTCTTTAGCCAAGCTTGGCCAGAAATCTTCTTCAAATCGGGAATTAACCCCACCATTCCGATTACCGGAGTCGGATAAATTGGTTGAGGATTTCCCTCAGCATCAACAGTTTCATTGTAAAGAGAAACATTCCCGCCAGTCACAGGCGTTCCCAACTCCCGACAAGCATCAGCAATTCCGCGACAAGCTGAGGCTAACTGCCAATATCCGATCGGCTTTTCGGGACTACCAAAATTCAAATTATCAGTAACTGCCAGAGGTTCAGCACCCACACAACTTAAATTTCTCGCTGCTTCCGCTACGACTGCTTTGGCACCTTCATAAGGATCGAGATAAACATAACGAGAATTGCAATCAACCGTTGCAGCAACTCCGGGAATAATCCCCAGGGGCGCTTCCTCCTTGCTAAGCGGGGGAGAAACTTTTGGAGTTTCCCTACCTTGTGCCTTTTTAAATAGAGGAATTACTTCTTCTTCCTGTTTGCTTTCGGAAGCTAGAGAAACAGCATTTTCTCTCAGTAGATCCCCCTTAGCAAGGGGGTGTACTTCTAGCCCTTCAGCAAGGGAAGATTGGCAGGGTTCTAGCGGACGCAATCTGACAACCGCAGCATCAGCGCCTCCCGGTAAAACAACAGTATTGTTTTGCACTTGATGATCGTATTGGCGATAAACCCAGCGTTTAGAAGCGATGGTGGGAGTATCTAAAAGCGTCAGCAAAATCTGATTCCAAGTTTGGAAATTGCCGTTAATTTCGATACCTTTAACTGTGGATTGTGGCAGGGAATCCGCCGTCCATTCCCATGCTTTTTTAGCATATTCGGGCGGCTCTGTCAACAGTTCTCGGTGATAAATTGGCGTGTTATCTGCCAAAGCAGTGGCGGTAATTTCGGCAGCGATTTCGCCTTTAAATAGAATTCGGACGATCGGCTCTTCGATGACTGTTCCCGCTACTACCGCGTGCAATCCCCAGCGGTGGAAAATATCGATTAATTCCTGTTCCCGTCCTTTTTGGGCCACAAACAACATCCGTTCTTGGGATTCCGAAAGCAGGTATTCGTAAGGAATCATGCCGCTTTCTCGAACGGGAACTTTGTCTAAATCGAATTCAATGCCGACGCCGCCTTTGGCTGCCATTTCTGATGTCGAACAGGTGATTCCTGCAGCACCCATATCTTGGGCGGCGACGACTGCACCGGTTTTGAATGCTTCTAAACAAGCTTCAATTAAGGATTTTTCTAAAAATGGATCTCCTACTTGGACTGCGGGGCGATCGTCCATTGATTTGTCTGTCAATTCGGCACTGGCAAAACTTGCTCCTCCCATGCCATCTCGCCCGGTAGTTGAACCGACGTAAAGCACTGGATTTCCGATACCGGATGCCCCGGATTTGACGATTTCTTGAGTTTCCATTAAACCCAAGGCCATGACGTTAACTAATGGGTTGCCGGAATAAGCAGGATCGAAGTAAACTTCGCCGCCAACTGTGGGTACTCCGATACAATTTCCATAATGAGAAATTCCCGATACTACGCCTTTGAACAATCTCTGAGTTTTAGCATCGTCTAAGTTGCCGAAACGCAGGGAATTCAAAAGTGCGATCGGACGAGCTCCCATTGTGAAGATATCGCGGAGAATCCCCCCGACACCGGTTGCTGCACCTTGGAAAGGTTCGACTGCTGACGGGTGGTTGTGGGATTCAATTTTGAAGGCGAGTTGCAAGCCGTATCCCAAGTCTACGACGCCGGCATTTTCTCCAGGCCCGACGAGAATTCGATCGCCCTCTGTGGGAAACTGTTTTAATAGCGGCCGCGAATTTTTGTAACAGCAGTGTTCGCTCCACATAACGCCGAACATTCCCAATTCAGCTTTATTAGGATGGCGACCTAGACGCTGAACGATTTCTTCATATTCTTCAGGTGTGAGTCTTTCACCGGCAATTTGTTCGGGGGAAAATGGGGATTCGGAGATGGGAGACATGGAAACTCGTTATAAACCACAGGCTTTATTCTAAATGCCCTGTGCTTGGTTAATCTAAAATCTATAATCTAAAATCTATAATCCTAGGTCTTTGGGTTGCTAACCTAAAATCTAAAATCTAAAATCTAAAATCTAAAATCGAATGACTCAACCTCGAAATCTCAATTTTGCCAACCAAAACTTGCGGAACCGTTCTTTTAAAGGGCTTGACTTGTCAGGGGCGAATTTCAGCGGTTGCGACATTCGAGGCTGCAATTTCACCGGGGCGATTTTGAGGGGGGCAAATTTTCAGGGTGTCAGAACCGGACAAAGCCGCAGGCGGGTGAGAAATTTGATTGCTAGGGCTGGGGTGACAGCGGTGACAGTGACGGCGGCTGGGGCTTTGACTGGACTGATAGCCGGGGCGGATGCGGGGGCTGTGGCGGTGGCCGGAACGGCTGCTACGGCGATTGCTGCGACTCGGGGCGAGGCGGGAATTGTGGCGGGGGCTGTGGCTGGGGCTGCTGCTGCGATCGGGGCTAGCGGTATTGTGACATTTTTGGGCGGAGATACCATCAGGGGAATTGTCTTATTTTTGGTTTCTGGGGTAATTCTTGGGTTAACTGCGATCGGATTTTTTATCGCTGTTGAACAAATAGAAAAATTGTCGATAACGTCGTTTAGAAAAGCTGATTTAACTGATGCTGTATTCGATCCGGGGGCGGTTCTAGATGCCGATTTTTCCGATGCGCGAGGAGTGCCGTGGTAGACTGCACAATTACTGATTTTTTACCCATTCCCGGAATTCTCGCACGGCTGCGGTTGCGCCTGTAGTTTGAGTGCGATCGATAAATTCGTCAACTTTTGCAGTCGGTAGCATTGGGAAAGCCCGGGAAAAAATGCACTCGGCATATTCGCCATTTTGCAATTGATAAAACTTGATACTTCGTCCGTCGTACCGCCAAATTTCTGGTACGCCTAAATCTGCATATAAATCGAATTGATTTAAGGAACTGCTGGTAATATCAATTTCCAGTGCTAAATCTGGCGGCGGATCTTGAGCAAAGTCTAATTCGGTTTTCCCTCTGACCAGTGCTTCATTTTGGATATAATAGCAGGAATCTGGTTCTTTTCCGGCTGCTTTTTTGCGTTTCTTAATAGTCATCGATCCAAAGGGGTTGTACTCCAGATTGAGTTCTTCTATGAGAGTTACAATTAATCGATCGATCAGCCTGTTGCGATTTTCATGTTCCGGTAGCGGCACCATAATTTCTAATTGACCTTGATGATAAGCAATTCTGGTGGAACGTTTGTTGCCCAGTTCCGCTAGCAGGCTTTCATATAAATGCCAACTGATATTTGGCAGTAAAACTCGCTGTTCGGCGGACGTTGATATTGTTAGCATTTTACTTGGATTTTATAGTTTGAGAATATTTTAGTTTATCCTTTTTTTTTGCGAACACCACAAAAAGTATCTGCCGACAGCTACGGTCATGCGCTACTCTAGTTAATAATAGACTGTGGTCATTAGTCCTTGTTGTATGAAGCTGCGATCGTTCTTTTCTTTCCTCATTGCTGGCGTCTTGGCACTCTTAGGCTTGAGTGCCGGTGGTTTTTACTGGCTGACAACTCAAACTCCCCTGAATTTGCTCGCTGGCGGGCCGACAACTACTCCGGCTGCGGCTGTGTTTGTCTCGAAACAAGCACCTTTGTTAGCATCAATGCTGGTAAATCCCGATCGCCTCGAAGCATTGCGACAAGTTTTTGCCACTCCCGAAGAAAGAAGTCGATCGCACGCAGAATTTGAGCAAATCAAAAATAGTTTCCTCGCCAATACGGGCCTGGATTACAGTCGAGATATCCAACCTTGGATAGGTGACGAAATTACCCTCGCCCTCACAAAGCCAGATTTCGATGGCGACAGCAGCAACGGCCAACAAGCCGGGTTTTTGCTGGCCGTTTCCTCCCAAAATGTCGATCGCAGCCAACAATTTCTCGACTCCTACTGGCGCCAACAATCTCGTGGCGATAAAACAGTGCAGTCGGAAATATATAAAGGCGTGAGAATTAATTATAAACAAGCAGCAAGAGCCCAGAAAAAATCTGCTTCACTTTCGCCTTTTAACCCGTTTTCTCTGCCGACTTCAAAGTTGCCATCCAGCTTCGCAACAGCAGCCATCGTCGGTAATTTAAATTCTGGGAATAACCAAAGTTTTGTTTTATTTTCCAATACCCCGATTGTGATTCGAGATGCAATTAATAACGTTGAATCAGCAAACCTAAATCTCAACACTACCCCGGAATATCAAAAAGCTTTGCAGCAGCTAACTCAAGGCAGAATCGCTTTAGCATTTGTCAATCTCCCGCAATCAGCAACCGAGCAAAATCCCCAAGTTTCTCTTAATTCCCTCGCAGTTGCTGTCGGAGTCAACCGACGGGGATTGCTGGCTCAAACTGCTTTAGTGACATCGCGAGAAAACACAGCTTCTCCAACACTCTCCGAACCTGTGCAAGCCTTGCAATACATTCCCTCAGCCAGTCCTTTCGCGGTCGCCAGCACCGATTTAAGGAATTTTTGGGCTGATTTGTCATCTGCGGTTTCCACTAATGCAGAAGTCTCAAATTTAGTCGATCGCACTCTCGCAGATATTCAGCAAGTTTGGGGCGTCAACCTGCCCCAGGATATATTTGACTGGGTACAAGGAGAATACGCTTTAGCAGTGCTTCCGAATTCGTCAAATAGTGCCGATTGGATTTTTGCCGCCGAAACATCTCCCGATTCCAAAAAGGCGATCGACAAACTCGATGAAATTGCCCGCAGCAAAGAATACAGCATCGGCAGCTTCACTCTCAGAAACCAGAAAATTACCGCTTGGACGCAGTTGACAACGAACCCAAATTATGGAATAGAAAATAAGAGAAAAAGTGCGATCGAAACTGAGGCAAAAGGAGTCCGAGCCACCGTCGGCAAATACGAAATTTTCACCACCTCAGTAGAAGCAATGGACGCAGCACTAGAGGCAGCAGAAACAGGCTCTTTAGTTGCCAATCAAGATTTTCAAACCAGCATTGAACCGCTACCGCCATCTAACGACGGCTATTTTTATTTAGACTGGCCCTCCAGCAGGGCAATTTGGGAAAAACAAATCCCGCTGTTGAGGTTAATTGAACTTTCGGCAAGACCATTGTTCGATCACTTGCGATCGCTCACTGTCACCAGTACGGGAGAAATAACAGGAATTCGCAAAGCTACTATATTTATGCGGCTGAATTAGTCAGAAGGAAGTTCGGCAACGAGCAATGTACGGGATGTAACGGATGTAAAGGATAGAAGGAAGAAGGAAGAAGGAAGAAGGAAGAAACTATCCCCAATTCCCCATTCCTCATGCCCAATGCCCAATGCCCAATAACTAAGGACTAATAACTACTGGCTCATTCACCTTTTTCGGTTTCCCAAAATAAGCTTGAAACACCTCTTTGGCGATCGGGGCTGCGGCAACAGAACCATAACCGCCATTTTCCACAACCACGGCGATCGCAATTTCCGGCTTGGAGGCAGGCCCGAACGCCACATACAAAGAGTGATCGTTCTGTCCGATGACCTCGGAAGTCCCTGTTTTGCCCGCCGTCAGCGGAATCGTACCGTCATTCATCCCCTGTCCCGTACCCTCGGCAACCACCGCGATCAGTCCTTCCTTAACCACCTGAATTGTTGAAGGTTTCATTCCCGTATGTACCCGTTGAGTCTCCGGCGTGCCGGTCATAGAAGTCAAAAGATGAGGCTTCACCCGATAGCCGCCGTTAGCGATCGAACTCACCATCACCGCCGCCTCCAAAGGAGTCACCAACACCAACCCCTGACCGATCGACATCGTTACCGTATCACCCGCATACCAAGGTTCTTTATAAAGTTTCTCCTTCTCCTCCGGCGTCGGGATTTGACCGTGATCGCCGCCGCCTAGCCCCAAAAGATTCAAATCCGTATCCTTGCCAATTCCCAAGCGGTGTCCCCACTTAGAAATTTGCTCCGGCCCGGTACTAATCCCCACTTGATAAAAAAATGTATTGCTGCTGAAAGCCAAAGCATCCCGAAAGCCGATGTCGCCGTAACCGCCACTGTGTTCGTTAAAATCAATTCCCCCCACAGTAATGTAAGACGAAGTACCGAGAATTGAGTCCGGCGAAAATTTGCCCGACTCCAGGCCCGCGACGGAAGTCACAATTTTAAAGGTGCTGCCGGGGGGATAGCCTTGCATGGCCCGATTCAAAAATGGATTTTCCGGATCTTGAAGAGTTTCCCACTCATCTTTAGTGATTTTTCGCGTAAACAGATTGGGATCAAAAGTCGGGTGGCTGGCCATAACTAATACCGCCCCGGTTTTGACATCCATCGCCACTACTGCTCCCCGGCGGTGCCCCAAGGCTTTTTCGGCTGCTTTTTGCATTTCCAAGTCTATGGTTAGCTGCACCGCCTCACCGGGTTTGGGCGGTGTCTCTCCCATCAGCCGCAATTCTTGATTTTGGGCATTTACCTCGATCAGCCGATCGCCCCAAACTCCGGCAATCTTCTTGTTAGAACTCGCTTCTATGCCCATCTGACCGACAATCATCCCCATCGGGTATTCCGGATGAGCTTCCAAGTCTGCTGCGGTAGCCTCGCCAATATATCCGATCACGTGAGCCGCCAAACTGCCTTCGGGATAGTAGCGGTTCGCTTCTGGCCGCACTTCCACTCCCCGCATTTGTCCCACCTGTTCTGCTAGCGGCACAAACACCTCTGGCGGCATTGCTTGCTTGAGCCGCACCGGTCTGTAGGATAGAGGATCGACCTCTTTTAATTTTTTTAAAATTTCTGGTGCTGGGATTTTAACCAGCGGACTCAACTTTTCTGCAGTCGCTTTCCACTCTTCCGGCGTTTGTTCTTTCGGCCACAAATATACCGATCGAGCTAAATTGTTTGCCGCTAGCAACTTGCCTTTGCGATCGATAATATGTCCGCGATTCGCCGGCATTGGCACTAGACGAACGCGATTGTTTTCGGCTCGTTCCCGGTGTTGCTTCCCTTGTATCAGTTGCAATTCCACCAGCCGACTAGCGTGCAGGCCCAGCAAACCTGTTGCCACCAGCATTAACACGATCGCCCGGTGTATCGGACGCTCCTGTTTCTTAGGAGTTTCCGCCAGGGTTTTGTCAGAAGAGTGAAATGCTGAGATCGAATAAACTTGTCGTTGCATCATTCTATAGGTAGATGTCAAATCCTAGATTTTAGATTCCTGATTGTCAATTGTGAAGTATACATCATCAAACCGGGGCCGATCGGGCCTTGACCATTGGGGGAAGCGGGATGATTGAGAATTAACTTTTGACTAATAACTAATAACTCCTCACTCATGACTGCTGACTGTTGACTAATCCCCCAAGCACCAAGAAATAGCCAGAAAAATCAAGGCCAGGCTCACCCAATTAGGGATGTGGAACCAGCCAGATAGACCTATAGGTAACAATACCAAGGCCTGTGTCAATAGGGAACCGATCGCCAACAGCAAGGCTAGGAGTATCAAATTTATCATCTTGACACCGTACCATTTCGGATATGAGTCGAGCGCCTGTGGCAGAAATCCGAGTGGCACAAGCGAGCGCGATCGTACAGGGATTGTCCTGATAGACATAAGGAAGAGAAGCCAGGAGGTTTTGAACTAATTTAAAAATTATTCTTCCTCCAGAGTTTGTATTCGAGGGACTGCGATGGGTAAATTCTGAGTTGTGATTTTAAGTTGTGACCGAGGAGTATTGCCATGTTGTTTAATCAGCGAGCCAATTTCAAAAACGGTGCGCTCTTGGCGGCGATCGCCGCGATCGCCGCCCTACCAGTTTTAGCAGAAACAGCCAATTTCGGCACTTTAACTTTATCGCGAGGTTTTGCAGCCCCAACAGCAGTTTTGAGAGGTTCCACAGGCGGATCGTACTCTCTATCTGTCATAGCCAACGCCGATCGCCACAAAAACAAATGTTTGGGTTTTGCCACCCCAACTCCAGACCACATCATAGTCTTGCAACAAAAATTTTCAAAACTCACACTCCAAGTCAACAGCGGAGGCAAGGACACAACCTTACTCGTACAAGGCCCCGGTAATGCGGTGCGCTGCGGAGACGATATAGGTCAGAATAAAGATGCTGGCATACTTGATTCTGACTGGCAAGCAGGCTCTTACAGGATTTGGGTAGGTACTGTCGAACCCGGAGTCAAGTCTAACTATACAATCTCAGTACAGGAATAGAACGCAGCGACGCGGTGGACTAACCACAATAAAATGTCGTCAAATTCTACCCCACTCTCCCCCCTCCCGATCGACCGCTCACTTCCCCCATCCAGTAAAATGTAAAATCGAAAGTGGCGTGTTTAACCAAAATAGGTAACTCCGAAAGTGCTAAAGACTCTTAGAGCTGACTTCAGTATAATTTTCGATCGCGACCCTGCCGCTCGCAACTGGCTGGAAGTTTTGTTTTGCTACCCCGGTCTTCAGGCCCTGGTGCTGCACCGCCTCGCACACTGGCTTTATGTACTGGGACTTCCCTTCATCCCCCGCTTGATTTCCCACATTGCTCGCTTTTTGACCGGAATTGAAATCCACCCAGGGGCAACCATAGGCAAAAGCGTATTCATCGACCACGGTATGGGGGTTGTGATCGGCGAAACAGCTATTATCGGCGATTTTGCCCTAATTTACCAAGGTGTCACCCTTGGCGGTACTGGCAAACAAAGCGGTAAGCGTCACCCTACCGTCGGCGAAAACGTAGTTGTAGGTGCCGGCGCCAAGGTACTCGGCAATCTGCAAATTGGCAATAACGTCCGCATCGGCGCGGGTTCCGTCGTGCTCCGCGACGTACCATCTGACTGTACAGTGGTAGGGATTCCCGGCCGCATCGTCTATAGATCGGGAGTGCGCGTCAATCCCCTAGAACACGGCAGTTTGCCGGATTCGGAAGCTGCGGTAATTCGCTCTTTGCTCGATCGTATCGAATCCCTCGAACAGCAAGTAAAAAGTTTGCTTCCTCAAGCATCTGTCTCCTTAACTTCTGTTCCCAATTCCCACAATTTCCAGTCAGTATCAGAAGCTTTAAACCAAGCCAGCAATGTAGCCTTAGCGGAAAAAACCCAACTAGCTGCAACCCCTAGCTGCAAGTTAAAAGATAAAGCCATTCAAGAATTTTTCGACGGCAGCGGCATCTAAAAATAGTTTTGAGTGTTGAGTTTTTCATGGGGAATTTTTCAACTTAAAACTTTCCTACTGACAACAGTCAACAGTCAACTGACTTCAAGGATTAACCGATCGCACAGACCAATTTCCCTCCCCGTCGCGCCGATAAAGCGACCGATTTTGGGGTTCCCCCCGCAACTCCAAAAAATCCACCGTTTCCGGTTCCAACAACAGCAAGCAAAAATTAGGCAGCGGGTCGATCGCATTTGGGGAAGCAGAATCAAAAGCACTAGCCTCGGCTTTGTCATCCCCCGGATGCGGCCAAGCAAACTGTGCTCTAGCCGCCTCAGAAAGCTCCTGCCAAGTTGTGCGCCGGGATAAACAAAACTCTGCCTCTGGATAATCTGCCCCTACCAAAACTAGCTTTCCAGCAATCCGAAATTGTTCGCGAGTTTTCGGGAAATACCAGCAAATTTCCCCCCAAGGATAGAGGTTAATCTCCTCTGCCTTTTGACTGCGAATATCTGTAATAAACTTTAACTGATTAGTATCTGCTAAAAAGCCTCGAAACACCACAGTGCGGTTGGCAGGACGCCCGGTAGCCCGAACAGTCGCTAGTTGCAAGTAGCGAGCAAAAGCAAGACTGCGGTTGCGGTGGAGCGCGCGAGCTAAGGGCGATCGCCAAAGTGCTAAAGACATAATTAATAACCTATCATATTGGTAATGGGTAATTGGTAATGGGTAATTAGTGCATTTTCCCTTCTGCCTCCTGCTTCTATCCCCTAAACTCACAATTTACAAGTTTTAAAATCTGGCTATTGGTAATTTTATGTCAAATTCACTCTCAAAACTCAAAATTATTGAAACTCCCCACAGTGGCTACCACTGGGACGGCAGTTCCCGCCGCTTTTTTGAAGGCTGGTACTACCGAATAACATTACCGATTCACGGACAATCCTTTGCATTCATGTATTCAATAGAAGACCCCAGAGGCGGTCAACCTTACAGTGGCGGTGCAGCTCAAATTCTCGGTCCGAAAGATAGCTATTTGTGTCGCACCTTTCCCGATGTAAATAAGTTTTGGGCACACCGAGAAAGCTTAGGTTTCGGACATTGGGGCAAAACAGATTTACAAATTAAACCCGGATATTTAGAACCGCAAGTATTCGACAGCAGCGTCGAAGAAGGCTATCAAGCTACTGCTACTTTGAATCAAGGTTATCTGCACGAGCCGGGAAGCGGCAGTCACTGTTTTTGGCAGTACGAAATTCAACCTATTTATGGCTGGGGAAACTCAGAGGAAATCCAGAGATCTACAGCCGGAATGCTATCTTTTCTGCCTGTATTTGAGCCTGGATGGCAAATTTTAATGGCTCACGGTTTAGCCACGGGCTGGATCGATTGGAATGACCAACGCTACGAATTTAAAGATGCTCCCGCTTACAGCGAAAAAAACTGGGGCGGTGCTTTTCCCCAAAAGTGGTTTTGGATTAATTGCAATTGTTTTCAAGGGGAAAAGGATTTAGCTTTAACTGCTGGCGGCGGGAAGCGGGGCGTGCTGTGGTGGATGGAATCGGTAGCAATGATTTGTCTGCATTACCGAGGAAAATTTTACGAATTTGTGCCTTGGAATTCGCAAGTTAGTTGGACTATTGAGCCTTGGGGAAGCTGGAAAATGCAGGCTAGAAACAGTCAGTTTGAAATAGAGTTAATTGGCACTACAAACAGTTCTGGTACTTATCTGCGAGCTCCTACAGAAAAAGGCATGGCTTTTTGCTGCCGGGATACCACGCACGGCGAATTGCGCTTGCAACTGCGAGAGTTGTTGGGGGGGAATGTCGAAAAAAATGGCAAGCAGCGTTCTAGAATTATCTTAGAGGCTCAAAGTTCTTTATCGGGTTTGGAAGTTGGGGGCGGCCCTTGGGATGAAGTTTGGCGATCGAATTAAACCATTAGTCATTAGTGATTAGTCAGTTAATAGTAGTGAGAACAGCCATGATCCATTTACTCGGTTGGCAATTAGCCAAATTCTACCCCAGCCAGCGGTTAGAAAAAACTTTCAAGGTGATTTTGGGAGTAATTTTATGTTTGAGCACAATCTTGATGCCCGCGGCAATTGCTAGTGCTGCCGGTGATTTGTCTCGGCAACCTGTCACCGAAATTACTGTTAGTTTGGGTAACGAAGCTGGCGAACTCAAATTTTTCCCCAATCTGCTAGAATTTGAATCGGGCAAGCGCTATAAATTACTGCTAAAAAATCCCAGTTCGCAGAAACATTATTTTACTGCTAAAAACTTTGCTGATGCGAGTTGGACTCAAAAAGTTGAAGCTGGGAAAGTGGAAATTAAAGGAGCGATTCACGAATTGGAACTTAAACCGGGCGCTATGGCAGAATGGGTGTTTGTGCCGATGAAATCGGGAACGTATAACCTGCGATGTACGGTAGCCGGACATACGGAAGCGGGGATGATTGGCAAAATTACGATCGCCTCTTAAGTCCGAGTTAATACATTAACAGATTGACTAATTTTTGTGTAATCGGAAAACCAGTCTGACGCTCAAAATGTCTGAACATCGGACTAGGATTAGCCTCTAAAAATACATACTCACCGGTTGGCTTAAGACGCCAATCAATAGCAGTCCAATCGAGCATAAATGCCTTTAATATTGCTAAACATTGTTTGTGAACTGATTCGGGCAAATCTACCGGAATTAACTCGGACTCTAAATCTTCCCGAAAGTCCAAAGCTTGACTGCGAATTTCCGCAGAATAAACTGATTCACCAATCACATAACTGCGAATATTTGTCCCAGGAATATACTCTTGTATTGTGATTGGAGAAATACTCAAAGCCAAGTCCAGCCGATTAGGTTCTAAATGTGCCTCTGTCACCAACTTGGTATGAGCGCCACCATAAACGGGCTTAAAAATTACTTTTTTCTGAGATTGGAAAAATTCCCTAACTTGCTCTGGATTGTTACTGATTAAAGTTGCAGGAATTGTCACTCCTATTTGCTTTGCCCGACTTAGTTGTAGGGGTTTTTCTTTATGAAATTGGTATGCCTGCCAGGAATTAATCCAGCGAGCCGGACAAGCTTGCATTAGTGATCGCACTGTACTCATGGAATCGTTCAATGCAACTTGCTGTTGATTGGCATCTTTTAAATGTGCAACGCCAACACCGGAAAAATTGCGCCAAAATACACTGTGAATATCTTGAAAATTCAACTGGCGACCTCCGGGTAGCGTCAAGCACCCTACCAGGGTATCAGGTTGCCAAGACAGACGTAACTGTCTTGGAAACAGATAGGTATCTAAATAATCTACTTCTGCACCGGCTTGGGTGAGATCATCTTTTATATGAGTAGCATGAGCATCTGAATCGTTACCCAGAATTAAAATGTTCATGGGAAATTTGAAAATTAAAAATGTGCTAAAATCAAGTACAAATATGAAAAGTCGCATCACTTGTTTTGAGAGTGTTGCAACTTTTTATATATTGAAAAAAACTTTGAAAAAAAACACTCGAATGAGGCTGAATCTTTGAAAGTCTTATTACAGAAATAAGTGGAAGATTTCAGGAATTAGGCAGAATCTCTACCATTGTCGCCAGGAATGAGATTACCAATAAATAGGGCCTCCACCGCCTTCAAACCAAGCTTTTGTGTAAGGTCCTCCACCCTCTTCACCTATAGCCAGAGTGGTCATCGGAGGGTCAATGGGAATAGGCTTGGGAGGAAATCCTCCTCCTCCTTCACTTCCCGGACAGGGAGCTGAGATACACTGTATCGGACCACCCCCACCTTCTTCACCTAGAGCCAGAGTCGTGAAACGAATTCCACCTCCGATGTGGGCGGCCTGTTCATCAGTTAACGTCTCTTCAAAATCCAAATCAATTGCTTCGAGATCAGCAATATCTAGATCAAAAGGATGATTCATAAAATTCTCCTACTTGAGTAAAAGATTAGGTGTATTGACACATAATCTAAATCAAGAGGATGAAGTGATGTTGCCATTTTGGCAAATTTGAAAGTAAGTATTGTAACTGTTAATTAAAAAATGTTAAGCTGACTCTAGCGGAGCCATTGTCAGTCCGGCACGGCTCAATTGCATATGATAAAGTTCTGCTTGCTCTTGCGGGCCAACCCAGACTGTGGCCTGGCCTTCGTGGTGGATTTGGTTGGCGAGTTTCCAAGCTCGATCGCTCGTCATCCCCGGAATGTATTTCGTCAAACATTCCACAACGTGCTGGAATGTGTTGAAATCGTCGTTAAGAACTATTACCCGATAGTTGGGATAAGGTTTGCGGGTAACTTGACTCGATCGAACGGGTGCTATGGTTGGTGAAGAGGTCATCGCGCGAACAGCCACTAAAACTACAAAATTCGTAAAATAGTTACCTCTAAAATTATAACACAATTTCAAAATATTTCAACCCCTACTTGGTATTTTGATCCGCTTCGGGGTTTATTTTCACAGCCAGGCCCTGGGTTAGATTTCTCCAGAAACTGTGGGGATTAGGGGTTAGGCATCCTGCCCCCCCATTGACAGGCTTTTCTGGAGAAATCTATTGCACCGCGCCGATTAAACTAAAGTTAACTGTCGATTGAGTTCAGAAGTGTCGCCGCCAGAATACGCTTGCAGCAGAAGTTGCTTTAAATCTTCAATCAGCGGATAGCGGGGGTTCGCTCCGGTACACTGATCGTCAAAAGCGCGATCGGCCATTTCCTCAACGCGAGCAAAAAAGAAATCATCACTCATTCCCTGACTGGCAAGAGCCTCCTGAATCGTGCTAGGAAGATCTACCTCACGCTTGAGAGCTTCCACCGCTGCGATCAACTTCTCAACTTTTTCATCTTCTGTATCGCCGCCCAAATTCAGATAGTCCGCAATTCGAGCATAACGCCACTTGCTGTTAGGATACTTGTTTTGAGAAAAAATCGCTTGTTTGAACGGAACATCCGTGGCATTGTAGCGAATTACGTGGGAAATCATCAGCGCATTCGCTAAACCGTGAGGGACATGGCAAGTTGCACCTAATTGGTGAGCCATTGAGTGACAAACCCCCAGAAAAGAGTTAGCAAATGCCATCCCGGCGATCGTAGCAGCATAATGTACTTTCTCCCGCGCTTTCGGATCGTTAGCACCATTTTTGTAAGCGCTGGGCAGGTATTTAAACAGCAAACGAATCGCTTCTAAAGCCAAACCATTTGTATACTCAGAAGCCAACACAGAAACATAAGCTTCTAAAGCGTGGGTTAGCGCATCAATGCCGCCGTAAGCAGTCAGTTTCCGGGGCATATTCAGCGTAAGTTCTGGATCGACGATCGCCATACTCGGAGTCAAAGCATAATCGGCAAGCGGATACTTAATCCCCGATCGTTCATCCGTAACAACCGCAAAAGGCGTGACTTCCGAACCCGTTCCCGAAGTAGTTGGAATTGCCACCATAATTGCCTTTGAACCCAAAGGTGGCAGTTCGTATACCCGCTTGCGAATATCCATAAACCGCATCGCCAATCCTTCAAACTCAATTTCTGGATGCTCGTACATCAGCCACATTACTTTAGCAGCATCCATCGGCGAGCCACCACCAAAGGCAATAATCACATCTGGATGGAAACTATTGCAGATTTCTAAACCTTTGCGAACAGTAGCCAGCGAAGGATCGGGTTCCACATCGTAAAATGTGTAGTGATCGATGCCGATTTCTTCCAAACTATCTGTGACTTCCTTAGTCAATCCCAATTCAAACAAAGGTTTATCCGTCACGATCAAAGCACGTTTCTTACCTGCAAGATCCCTCAAAGCTACAGGAAGACAACCCGACTTAAAATAAATCTTGGGAGGAATGCGGAACCATAGCATATTCTCGCGCCGTTCTGCTACGGTTTTGATATTCAGCAGGTGATGGGGTGTCACGTTGACAGAAATGGAATTATCGCCCCAGCTACCGCAACCGAGGGTAAGGGAGGGATCGAGGCGGAAATTGTATAAATCGCCGATCGCACCTTGAGAAGAAGGCGTATTAATCAGCACCCGCGAAGTCTCTAGTTTGCTTTCAAAATAACGAATGTGGTTCTGATTGTGGGGGGCGGTGTAGAGTACAGAAGTATGTCCGTGTCCGCCAAAAATTATCAGCGCTTCAGCTTTGTCTACTGCTTCAGTAAAGTCCTTGGCGCGGTACATTGCGAGAATCGGCGAAAGTTTTTCACAAGCAAAGGGTTCTTCTTTACCAACCGCCTCCACTTCTCCAATCAAAACCCTGATGTTTGACGGCACTACAAAACCCGCAATCTGCGCCACCTTTTGCACCGATTGTCCGACAATTTCGGCATTCAATCGACCATCAATTAAGATTACCTGCCGCACTTTTTCCCGTTCTTCAGCATTGAGGAAATAAGCACCGCGCTTGATAAATTCCAGTTGCACTGCATCGTACACCTCATCCACAACAACCACAGATTGTTCCGAAGCACAAATCGTGCCGTTGTCGAAAGTTTTGCTGAGCAAAATTGAGCTGACAGCCATTTGGATGTGGGCGGTTTCATCGATGATGGCGGGAGTATTTCCTGCGCCGACACCGAGGGATGGGTGCCCTGAAGAGTAGGCAGCTTTGACCATTCCCGGCCCGCCAGTTGCCAAAATTAGTTTGATATCGGGGTGCTGCATCAAAGCTTGGGAAAGTGGCACAGTTGGCTCATCAATCCACCCAATAATATCCGGTGGTGCTCCGGCCGCTACAGCAGCATCGAGGATGATTTTTGCAGCCGCAGCCGTGCAGGATTTGGCGCGGGGATGGGGCGAAAATATAATGCCATTTCTCGTCTTGAGCACGATTAAAGACTTAAAGATGGTGGTGGAAGTCGGGTTAGTTACAGGAACGATTCCCGCCAGCACTCCCACGGGTTCGGCAATGCGTTCGTAGCCAAAATGCCGATCGGACTCGATGATACCGCAAGTCTTGTCGTTTTTATATTTGTTGTAAATCATTTCCGAGGCAAAATGATTTTTGATTGCCTTATCTTCGATGACTCCCATTCCCGATTCTTTGACTGCTGCCTTGGCTAAGGGAATGCGGGCGGCATTAGCGGCTAAAGCTGCTTGCTTGAATATGCGATCGACTTGTTCTTGAGTGTAGGTGGCAAATTCAGCTTGGGCTGCTTTTACTTTTTGAATTAAGACTTCTAATTCTTCTAAATTGGTAACTTTCATGTTGTTGTTCCTAATGTTTATTTCGGTAAAATTATTGCCTCAATCTTTGATTGGTAGGGAACCTGCTGATCGACGCAGATAATTTCAAGATTGTTGGTGAGTTGTGAACGCGGTCTTTTAATTATTATATACCGCTAGCTCCGATCGCATTGACGCCGCGACTGCGAAAAATATCAACTGTTTGTTGCACGAGTTCCGGTGAAGCTGGAGGTGTATCCTTGAGTTCGTAATCCAGTTTTAATTGTTCCCATTTGTATTCTCCCATTTTATGAAATGGTAATACTTCGACTTTTTCCACATTGTTCAGATTGGCAATAAAATTCGCTAGTTTTTCTACGTTTTCGATGGCATCTGTGAGGTGAGGAACTAGAACGAACCGAATCCACGTCGGTTTGCCAATTTCGCTGAGATATTTAGCCATTGCTAAAGTTGGTTCGATGGAAACGTTGGTGACTTTGTAATACAGTTCTGGAATGTAGGATTTGATGTCCAATAAAACCAGATCGGTCATTTCCAGAACCGGTTTAGCCACTTCTAAAAGACAGAATCCTGATGTGTCTAGGGCTGTATGCAATCCCATTTGATGACAGCGACTAAAGATTTCTCTGACAAAATCCGGCTGCATCAACGGTTCGCCGCCGCTGACTGTAACGCCTCCTTTCCGCAGGTAGGATTTACATTTTGTAATTTGATCGATTAAATAATCAACGGTTACTTCTTTACCATCGTGGGAATTGTGGCAGTCGGGATTGTGACAGTAAAGACAGCGTAAAGGACAGCCTTGGGTGAAGACGATAAACCGGATTCCGGGGCCGTCTACGGTACCAAATGTTTCGATTGAATGAATGCGACCAATTCCAGACATTGATTTGGTTTTGAATTTTGCTTGGCTTCAACTCCGCTTAGTCAGCCGTCAAGTTAAAGTTTTAGTTTGGCCTTCGATTCCGCTCAGCCAGCGGTTAAATCGTTAACGGAGCGAAGTCGAAGTTTGAGTTTGGGCTTTGCTCAGACAGCGTTTAGGTTGGTAGCTGAGCGAAGTCAGAAGCTATACCCGTTCGTGGAACGTGCGTTTAATCACATCTAATTGCTGTTCGCGGGTAAGTTTGATGAAATTAACCGCATAACCGGAGACGCGAATTGTTAGCTGGGGATAGTTTTCTGGATGTTCCATCGCATCTAGTAATGTTTGCCGATCGAGCGCGTTAACATTAATGTGATGGCCGCCATCGTGGAAGTAACCGTCTATAAGACTAACTAGGTTATTAGTCCGATCGTCCTCCATTCTGCCCAAGGCCTGCGGTAGAATCGAAAAAGTATTCGATATGCCATCTTGACAATCACTGTAAGGCAGTTTTGCTACAGAAGATAAGGATGCGATCGCCCCACAGGAATCTCGGCCGTGCATCGGGTTAGCACCGGGAGCAAAGGGTTCGCCTGCTTTACGTCCGTCGGGAGTGCTACCAGTTTTTTTGCCGTACACTACGTTAGAAGTAATCGTGAGTACCGATTGAGTCGCTACAGCGCCGCGGTAGGTTTTGTGCTGGCGAATTTCGTTCATGAAGCTTTGCACGAGTTCGATGGCTAGACTGTCTACGCGATCGTCATTATTGCCGTATTGTGGATATTCTCCTTCGATCGAGTAATCTACGGCTAAACCTTGCTCGTTGCGAAGCACTTTAACTTTAGCGTGTTTAATCGCCGAGAGCGAGTCCGCCACCACGGACAATCCGGCAATTCCGCAGGCCATTGTCCGGTAAACATCGCGATCGTGCAATGCCATTTCCAGCCGTTCGTAGCAG
Organism: Microcoleus sp. K5-D4; assembly: GCF_036704575.1. Taxonomy (NCBI): domain Bacteria; kingdom Bacillati; phylum Cyanobacteriota; class Cyanophyceae; order Oscillatoriales; family Microcoleaceae; genus Microcoleus; species Microcoleus sp. K5-D4. Next base: position 40,622 of record NZ_JAUBSD010000016.1, on the reverse strand, counting down.
TATTTGTCGTGCATATAGTGAATGACATTCAACGTATTGATATACGTTTTTGCCAACCACGCCATCATGTCATGGAACCGCGCTCTTACCTCGTCATAATCGAGATATTCGGTAGTAATCGCTGGGAACTGCGGCGCGATTTGGTCGCCGGACTTCTCATCTTTACCGCCGTTAATCGCATAGAGCAAAGTCTTGGCCAAGTTAACTCGCGCGCCGAAAAACTGCATTTGCTTGCCAATTCGCATCGCGGAGACACAACAGGCGATCGCGTAATCATCGCCGTATTGAGGGCGCATCAAATCGTCGTTTTCGTACTGAATCGAACTCGTCTCGCTGGATACCTTCGCACAGAATTGTTTGAAGTTTTCCGGCAAGTTTTCCGACCACAAAACGGTGAGATTTGGTTCTGGTGCAGTACCGAGGTTTGAGAGGGTGTGCAAGAATCGGAAACTGTTGCGAGTTACCAATGTTCTACCGTCATCGCTGATACCGCCGATCGCCTCTGTTACCCAAGTTGGATCGCCAGAAAACAGCTCGTTATAGTCGGGAGTTCGCAAAAACCGCACCATGCGGAGTTTCATTACAAAATGGTCGATCAGTTCTTGCAATTCTTGTTCTGAACTCGCGCCGCTTTGCAAATCGCGCCCGAAATAAATGTCTAAAAACGTCGATACGCGGCCGAGAGACATCGCTGCCCCGTTTTGTTCTTTCACTGCTCCCAAGTAGCCAAAATACACCCACTGGACAGCTTCTCGTGCATTTGCCGCCGGACTGCCAATATCAAAGCCGTAGCTAGCAGCCATTTCTTTTAACTCAAACAATGCCCGAAGTTGCTCGGATAACTCTTCGCGCAAGCGAATTGTTGCCTCGTCCATCGCGTCTAGTTCGAGCGATTCTTGCTGTGTTTTTTTATCATCAATTAGGCGATCGACACCGTACAAAGCAACGCGCCGATAGTCACCGATGATGCGCCCGCGTCCGTAGGCATCTGGCAAACCTGTGATGATACCAGAACGTCTCGCCAGACGCATCGAGCGCGTGTAAGCATCGAATACACCATCGTTATGAGTTTTGCGATATTTCGTAAATATTTCTTCAGTTTGCCGATCGAGCTGATAGCCGTAAGCTTCTAAACCTGCCTTGACAACGCGAATTCCGCCAAAGGGCATAATCGCGCGTTTCAAAGGTCGATCTGTTTGCAAACCTACTATTTGTTCTAAGTCGCGATCGATGTATCCTGCTGCATGAGCCGTGATAGATGTGGGAACTTTTGTATCAACATCCAATACACCTTTTTCGCGCTCTTGCTTCATTAATTCCAGAACTTTTTGCCAAAGCTGCTGGGTTTTTTCTGTTGGTGCTGTGAGAAATTCTGCATTCCCTTCGTAGGGGGTGTAATTCTTTTGGATGAAGTCTCTGACGTTAACTTCCTTTGTCCAGTTGCCTTCAGTAAAGCCGTGCCATTGTACTAACATAGCTTCCTTTCACCTCAATCTTTTGTTAGCGATAGACTTTTTATTTTTCTACCCCTATATCTACTATATATTTAATCTCAATATTTTAAATAGCCTGTTCGCTCTTTGTTACAAAACTTGACTTCCTAATTCTGTGGGAAGAATTAAGATAGATAGTATGCAGAACATCCTCTGGGATGTTTGAGGAAGCTCTGACAAAATGGGATTCCGAACTAACACTTTGACAACGGAAATGTTGTTTAAGGGCGGGTCGGTCGGAAACCCGCAATGAGATTTTTGGTCGCGAACCGCGAAGACCAGAAGAAGAGGAATAAAAAGCAGAAGAATAGCAGAAAAATAGTTCTGATTTGATGCCAAAAGTTTTATCGAAAGCAGAGCAATATTAATTGCTGATTAATTGAAGTAGGGTATTATGCAGATAAATTCAAGAAATCAAAGCACTGCGAGCGATCCGGCTCACGATATTTGGAAAGAACAGCGTCATCCGCTCGATCGGATTTTTAGGCCTCAGTCCGTGGCTGTAATCGGCGCAACAGAGAGAGAAGGAAGCGTCGGACGAACTCTCCTGTGGAACTTGATTCGGAATCCGTTTGGCGGAACAGTTTTTCCGGTGAATCCGCAGCGCCGCAGCGTCTTGGGACTCAAGTCTTATCCTGACATTGCTAGCGTCCCGGAAAGAGTGGATCTGGCGGTGATTGCTACGCCTGCTGCTGGGGTGCCGCAAGTGATCCGCGAATGTATCGCTGCTGGGGTGAAGGGAGCAATTATTGTTTCTGCTGGCTTTAAAGAGATTGGTGCGGCTGGGGAGGCTTTAGAACAGCAAGTGATGGCCCAAGCGCGTCAGGGCGGAATGCGGATTATCGGCCCAAATTGCCTCGGCGTGATGAATCCCGTGCTTGGGCTCAATGCTACTTTTGCAGGTACGATCGCCCGTCCGGGTAATGTCGCCTTCATCAGTCAAAGCGGCGCCCTCTGTACTTCGATTCTTGACTGGAGTTTGGGGGAAAATGTCGGTTTTAGCGCTTTTGTGTCGATCGGCTCTATGCTCGATGTCGGTTGGGGCGATCTGATCGAGTATTTCGGGGACGATCCCCATACTCACAGTATCGTTTTGTACATGGAATCTATGGGTGATGCTCGTTCGTTCCTGTCCGCCGCCCGCCCAGTGGCGATCGACAAACCGATCATCATTCTCAAGGTAGGACGTACCGCCGCCGCCGCCCAAGCCGCCGCTTCCCATACGGGAGCTTTGACCGGCAGCGATGACGTGCTTAACGCTGCTTTCCGCCGCTGTGGCGCGTTGCGCGTACATACGATTTCCGATTTGTTCGACATGGCAGAAATTCTGGCAAAGCAACCGCGACCGCAAGGCAACCGCCTGTCGATCGTCACCAATGCCGGAGGCCCAGGGGCGATCGCCACTGATGCCTTAATTAGCGACGGCGGTGCGCTGGCAAATCTGGCACCGGAGACTGTGCAGCAGCTTGATGAGTTTTTGCCGCCTCAGTGGAGTCATCACAACCCGATCGATATTTTGGGCGATGCTAGTAGCGATCGTTACGCCAAAACTCTAGAAGTGGTCGCTCCCGATCCCAATAGTGACGGATTGCTGGTCATCCTGACGCCACAAGCGATGACAAATCCCACCCAAACCGCAGAAAAACTCAAGTCTTACAGCAAACTCGGAAAGCCCTTATTAGCAAGCTGGATGGGCGGTGTGGAAGTGTCAGCGGGAACGCAAATTCTCAATCAGGCAAATATTCCGACTTTCCCCTATCCCGATACCGCCGTCAGGTTATTCAACTATATGTGGCGGTACACGTACAACCTGCGCGCTATCTACGAAACGCCCTCTCTCCCCGCTGATTGCGAAATCGAGACTTCCGGGTGTGCGACTGCTGCGAAAATTTTGACTGCCGCCCGCCAAAACAATCGCACTCTATTAACCGAGTACGAATCAAAACAGTTGCTGGCAGCTTACGGCATTCCCACCGTAGCGACAGAAATTGCAGCGAGTGTGGCCGAAGCTGTGGAAATTGCCGATCGCCTCGGTTATCCTGTGGTGCTAAAACTCCATTCTGAGACGATTACTCACAAAACCGATGTGGGGGGTGTCCAACTAAATTTAGGCGATGCTAAGGCTGTAATTAGTGCCTTTGAGGCGATCGCCCAGCGGGTAAGGGCGATCGATCCGGCAGCGTTTCTCGGCGTAACCGTGCAGCCGATGGTGCATTTGGAAGGCTATGAACTAATTTTGGGTAGCAGTATTGACCCACAATTTGGGCCGGTGATGCTGTTTGGTTCCGGCGGACAATTAGTGGAAGTATTTCAAGATCGATCGCTGGCACTTCCGCCTTTAAATACCACCCTAGCGCGGCGTATGATGGAGCAAACGCGCATCTATAAAGCTTTGCAAGGAGTGCGCGGTCGATCGGCAATTGACTTGGTACAACTCGAACAGTTATTAGTTCGTTTCAGTCAACTGATTGTAGAGCAACCTCAAATTGCCGAGATTGATATTAATCCGCTGTTGGTTTCTCCTGAAGGTGCGATCGCTCTTGATGCCCGCGTTGTTCTCCAAACAACAGAAAACCCCATTTCACCCGCGATTCGCCCCTATCCTACGCAATACGTTCAACAATGGTCAACAAACGGCGATCGTCCCATCACCATCCGTCCGATTCGCCCAGAAGATGAGCCGCTGATGGTGCTGTTCCACCAAGAACTTTCCGAAGAGAGCGTATATTTGCGCTACGCTCACATGGTAAAGTTAAAGCACCGCATTGCTCACGAACGTTTGACCCGGATTTGTTTTATTGACTACGATCGCGAAATGCTGTTAGTAGCCGATCGTCAAGACCCGGAAACCTCAGAACACCGGATTTTGGCAGTAGCGCGTCTGAGCAAACTCCACGGCAAAAACGAAGCCGAATTTGCCCTGATCGTTAGCGATAGCTATCAGCAGCGCGGTTTGGGAACAGAATTATTGAGGAGGCTGCTGCAAATTGGTCAGGAAGAGAAATTAGAGGCGATCGTCGGCTACATTCTCAATAGCAACTACAAGATGCAGAGTCTCTGTAAAAAACTAGGATTTGAACTGCAACCAGACCGAAGCGAAGGAATGTTGAAAGCTGTTTTTGTCTGCTAATAGCAAGGTGAGTTAAATAATTCTCATTTAAAATTCCTCACTACAAACTTTATAGGTTTGTAGTGAGGACTTTAATCCTGAAACTCAGATGCTACTACGCCGCAGCCAAATTTGCTGCTGCGAAATCCCAGTTAGCCAAATTATCCAAGAAATTAGTAATGTAGTCGGGACGGCGGTTTTGGAAATCCAAATAATAAGCGTGTTCCCACACATCCAAAGTCAGCAAAGGAGTTTGGCCGTGTGCTAGCGGGGTGTCAGCGTTAGCAGTTTTGGTAACTTTCAAAGTGCCATTGTCTACAACCAGCCAAGCCCAGCCGCTACCGAACTGAGTTGTCGCAGCAGTCTTGAATTCTTCTTTGAATTTGTCGAAGCTGCCGAAGTCAGCGTTGATTTTCTCAGCTAAAGCTCCTGTCGGAGTGCCGCCGCCGCCCGGTTTAAGGGAATTCCAGAAAAAATTGTGGTTCCAAACTTGACCTGCATTGTTGAAAATGCCTGCTTTCGATGGGTCTTTAGCAGATTCCTTGACAATTTCTTCAAGGGATTTGCTCGCCATTTCCGTTCCTTCAATCAGTTTATTCAGATTGGTCACGTAAGCAGCGTGGTGCTTGTCGTGGTGGAACGAAAACGTCTCAGCCGACATATGAGCTGGTTCTAGGGCGTCAGCGGCGAAGGGTAATGGTGCGAGTTCAAATGCCATGGTGTTCAATCCTCTCTGGATTACTTTGGGTTTTTCGGTTGACTTGGTGGCTTTTGTATGATTAAAGCCGAGAGTCACTAGCTTGAGTTTATCAAGCTGTGGTAAATAATTCTTTACAATTTTCCTATTTTATAGCAGTTGCAGCATTTTAGGATTCAGACTTCTATTTTTTAGATATCAAAGCTACTTATTGCAGGCATCATCTAGCATAAACTATCACTAAATGTCAAGCCACCCTGGAGGCAAATAAAACTGTGTGTGAAATTGTCAACCCATCGAAATTTTATGAGACTGATAAATAGATTAAACCTGTAAATTGTCAAAGATTAACCTAAGTTCAATTAAGCTGTAAGAAAGTCAAACAAGTTGCAGGATATGTCAATGGAAAAGCGTTTAAACAACTCGTCTAGTCACCCCCCTCAATGGTTGAATCTGCAATTAATCGTCACCGCTCTGGAAACAGTCCAAGACTTAATTGTCATTTCCCTATGTATCGGTTTGTTTTGTTTCATGGTGCTAGAACTGCGAGAAATGTTTTTCTCGCTGCTGCCTCCTTTGAATTTCCAGCAAGTGACGGCAGACATTCTATTTTTATTAGTTTTAGTGGAATTATTTCGGCTGCTAATTATTTACTTGCAAGAGCAACGGGTTTCGATAGGTGTGGCTGTGGAAGTCTGTATAGTATCTGTTTTGCGAGAAGTTATCGTGCGGGGAGTGCTGGAAACTCCCTGGGTTCAAATATTATCAACAGGCGCTTTTTTGCTGGTTTTGGGAGTGTTGTTGGTAGTCCGAGTTTGGTTGCCGCCAACCTTCGAGGGAATTGACCCGGAACGCCGCCTTGCTAGCAGAAATAGAAAATTTTCCGCTCAGTAATTTTCTTCCGATTCTGTTGCAATCAAGAACCAGTTTAATTCTCACTGAGTATGGTGGCACAGCCGATTTTAGATTTTAGATTTACAACGTTTGTAGTGAGGACTAAAATCCTCTGAAAATACAGAGGACTTTAGTCCTCACTACAAATACAAGCTTCATCAGCCATGCCCAATTATTAAAATCTAAAATCTAAAATCTAAAATCTAAAATTTAAAATGGTATTACCCGTTAGCCTGCAATTCCCCCAAACGAGCCAACACTTCTTTCGAGTGAATCGCCGGATTAATCTTCACAAAAGTTTCCCGTAAAACGCCTTCAGGGTCAATAATAAAACTGTGGCGCGCCGAGATAAAACTCATCCAAGAACCGTAAGCTTTGCTCACTTTACCATCCGTATCAGCTAACAGCGGAAACTTCAAACCTTCGGAATCGCAAAATTCCGCATGGGAATCGACATCATCAGCGCTAATACCGATAATTTGAGTATTCTTTGCCAAGTATTTGGGCAAGTCTTCCTGAAATCTCCGCGCTTCGATCGTACATCCCGATGTAAAGTCTTTCGGATAAAAATAGACTACCAGCCACTTACCGCGATAATCCGACAGGGACACTTGTCCGTCGCCGCTGTTTGTCGGCAAACTAAAATCTGGCGCTGGTTGATTTACCGTCGGAAGCTTGCCACCGAGGGCCAATGCAGGTGCGGCAAAATTGAAACTTAGAACAACTAGACAAATGGCCAATAAAGTGCTAAAAAATTTGCGACGGGACATCATAAATTTAGAAGTAGAACTGTACTTAAGACAAGTTTACAGTTTTCTGATTAAATGGGTAGGGGCAATTCGCGGATTGCTTCTAAAACCCAAAGATCACTCACTCAAATAGCAATTTACCCATGAGCGCTGCACTCCCGTTAACAGGCAAAGCTATAGTAGTCCAGGTAATTAACGGTCAACCCATTACGATCGAAGTAGACGGCACTAATGCCCCGATTACTGGGGGAAATTTTGTTGACTTAGTTGAACGAGGCATTTACGACGGGGTGATGTTTCACCGAGTTGTGCGCCAGCCAGATCCTTTTGTGGTGCAAGGAGGCGATCCGCGCAGCAGAGATACGACAATTCCAGCAAGTCAATTGGGAACGGGTAGTTTTATTGACCCGGATACCAATCAGGCGCGTTTTATTCCTTTGGAAATCAAGCCGCAAGGGGCCGCGCAACCTGTTTACAACCAAGTTGTAACCCAGACGCCGCAGTTGCGGCATAATCGAGGGGCTGTGGCCATGGCTCGTTCTAATGCTTTGGATTCGGCTTCTTCGCAGTTTTATTTTGCTTTGGATGAGTTGCCATTTTTGGACGGTAATTATGCTGTTTTTGGCAACGTTATTCAAGGTTTTGAAACGGTGAATGCGGTGCAGCAGGGCGATCGCATTTCGACTGCAAAAGTCGTTGACGGCATAGTCCCCAGTCGGGTTTCTAGCATCATTACCGATGTTGATTTCCTTAACGATTCCATTAACATTAGCAATTTGGCAAATCTGCCTTTGCGACCCCTCAGATTGGCCAACACCCCGAACAACTATCAAGTCACTCCCCAAGACTATGAGCAAAATCTCGGCGGTGTAGTGGGAGGTAGCGCAAACGATCGCATCCTCGGTGAAGCCACGTATGGTGATGGAATTAACGGCAGCCAAGGCAACGATACCCTCACGGGCGAAGAAGGCGACGACTTTCTCAGAGGCGGCAAAGGTAACGACTCCATTAGCGGCGGTGTTGACGACGATATTATCAACGGAAATCTCGGCGACGATAATCTCAATGGCGATGCTGATAACGACGTTTTGCGAGGTGGCAGAGGAAACGATGTTTTAATCGGCGGCGATGGTAACGATGTTTTAATCGGCGATAGTGACAGCGATACTCTCACCGGCGGTGGCGGTAGTGATACGTTTGTTCGGGTTACGGGTGAAATTCTGGAGTTGGATGGGACGAGCGATATAATTCTTGATTTTAGGCCGGGAGATGGCGATCGTATTGGCTTGACCAGCCCTTTATCCAACACCTCATTCACCCAATCAGGCAGCAACACACTCATTCAATTTGGAGGAGCTACTTTGGCTGTGGTTCAAAATGCCACTCCTGCAGCAGTTCAAAATGCTGCTTTTGAAATTAACTTTTCTTCTGCTTACCTTGCCGATAACTTGCCCCCCGGAGACGCGGCCTTGAGAATTGGCTAACTTTAACAAGACTCACGCAATAAATATAAGGGTAGGGTGCTCTTCGGTGCACCCTACCTGATTATCAATAGCCAATTCCCTATTCCCTATTCCCAATTGCCAAATTCAACTAACACCATAGCTTTGTAATTTGAGAAACTGCATCTTGATAAGAATCCATTCTCCCCTGCAGCTTAAAAAGCTCGGCAGCTTTCTGAAAATCCTCAAATGCTCCCTGAACCTCTCTCAATTTGTATCTAGTTACTCCTCGGTTAAAATAAGCTTTAGCAAAATCGCGATCGAGGCGAATTGCGGACTCAAAATCAGCTAGTGCTGCCAGGGAATTTTCCATTTGCAGGTGGATAGCACCTCGGTTAAAGTAAGCTTGGGTTAAATTGGGGTTGAGCAGGAGTGCCGAGTTGTAATCGGCGATCGCCGCAGTATAATCTTTTAGACCAGTCAGCATAAACCCCCGATTGCTGTAATACTTGGCTCGGTAAGGATTGAGTTCGATGGCTGTAGTTAAATCTTCGATCGCCGATTGCTTGTAGCCTAATTTGTAGCGGGCCACACCGCGATCGTTGTAAGCTGACGCGAATTGCGGATTAATGTTAATTGTGGCAGTAAAATTTTTAATAGCGCCGTGCAAGTCTTGTTGTTCGAGATTTTTTAAACCCTGAGTGTAAAACTTTTTTGTACTAACTTTTAAATTTGCCTCTTGTCGGGATTCAGCTTGCTCCCCCGAAAATACGCCTGCAATATTAGTGAATCCCAAAGATTCGATCGAATTGAAAATAGTTGTGACAACTAATTGGGTTGGGAAAAGGGGGATAGTAGGCATGGGAGAAGTGCTGTTGAACTGTAAGCTCTTATTTTCCTCCATAGCTGAGCTATTGACAGTGATATCCGCAGTCTCAGGAACGTGATAAGTTTGATGAGATTGGGTGATGCTGGGGCTTGAGTTGTGTGAGGAGGGTTAGCCTTAGTTAGTGATGCCGATCGCAATTAACAACAATTGCGTCTATAACCCTTTAAATATAAGGCTTCTAGGCTATAGGAGCGGTTTCTTGATTCCCATATTGAGCAGTTTATACCAGGATGGTTTGCAGGTATGCCCCTGGGAAAGCGATCGCAACTGCCTGCAGCAAGTATTACTTTGTAGCGATATTGCACTGGCAAACCTCGATCGAACTTGCGGTTATCTTATACCAGGTTTTTAGGAAAAATATTAGTTTGGCAGCGAGGCATTTGTGAAGCAACCGGGTTTCTACCTCAAAGCGCGTCTAAGACTGACTAAGTTGAGTTTGTACCTGCGTCAGCCCTGATTAACCTTTCACTACACTAATATTTTTGAGTAATCTTGCTGAGGAAAGTTGCAGATTATTTGCTATGCTTGGATTAAACATCAATAATTTATGGCGCAAATTAGTGTCAATGAAAAGAGTTATGAGGTTGAAAACTTTCTTCGCTGCCGTGTTGGCGATCGTCTTGTTCACTCTCTACTTAACTCCTCCTGTGATGGCGGCGAATGGGGATGATGTGAGTCACCTATTAAAGGATAATTGGTGCGTCAGTTTTTTGTGGAAACAGTGCGATTTGAGCGCCGTCGATTTGCGGGGAGCCAATCTCCAAGAAGCCAATTTGAGCGGCGCTAATTTGTCCGGCGCTAATTTGTCCGGTGCTAACTTAAAAAATGCTGATCTTTCGGACGCAGACCTCACCGGCGCTAATTTAGCAAATGCTGATATTTTAGGCACGGATCTCAGTCGAGCCAATTTGACCGAAGCTAATTTCAACTGCACGAAGTTGTGGGATGCGAATCTGACTTTGGCAAATCTGAGCCGCGCCAATTTAGAAGATGCTAATGTCTTAGATTCTCGACTTTGGGGAAGCAATCTTACCGAAGCTAATTTAACGGATGCGACGCTGCACGGTGCTGACTTGCAATATGCTAATTTGGCCGACACTAATTTAACAGGTGCTGACTTGCACAGCTTCTTTTTCCGAGGTTCCAAACAAGTCACAAATTTGAGCAATGCTAATTTAGAAGGCGCTATTTTAACGGGAGCAAATCTCAGAGGTGCGGTGCTGGCAGGGGCAATAATGCCGGACGGGTCTATTAATGAAGAAAGTGGCTTTAATTTAAAGTAGAGTAAAATTAAGGTCTGCTTGAATAATTTCCACAACAGGCTTTAGGGCCGATTTCGCAGTCAATGAATTATCTGGGGTAGCGGCACCCGTTGCCAACAGCTTGTTGAGGATGCTGTGAAGATATCAATTTAAACCAGGGTGCGATCGACCTTTTAACTCCCAAGCTGCGCCCGTTGCCAACAGCTTGTTGAGGATGCTGTCAAGATATTAATTTAAACCAGGGTGCGATCGACCTTTTAACTCCGAACCAGTAAATCTCGCTGAAATCTTAAATCTCAAACCGAACCTGCGCGCATCTGTTACAATTTTCAACAAAGCCAGAACAGCCCCGAACCTGAAGTCACCTGCCTAGGGATACCAGCCCCCGACAGGAGTCGTGAAGAGCAAAAATATTAGATATTTAGTTTAAACTCCCAGATTCATCTGTAGAGTAAATCTAAAATCTAAAATCGATCGGCTGTGGAGTCAATCTAAAATCTAAAATCTAAAATTTAAAATCTAAAATCGATCGGCTGTGGAGTCAATCTAAAATCTAGAATCTAAAATCTAAAATCGACTGATGGAAACCCTGCAAACTCAACTTTACGAACTCGCACAATTTGCTAATAATTTAGTAAATACTCAACTGACAAACCTCAGTCTAGTCAGCGTCGGAGTCATCTTTCTGGCAGGGTTGCTAACGAGCTTAACGCCCTGTATGCTTTCAATGTTGCCGATCACGATCGGCTACATCGGCGGATACGAAGCAAAAAGCCGCCTGCAAGCCGCCGCCCAGTCTGCGTGGTTTTCCCTGGGATTAGCCACCACCCTGGCGGGTTTGGGTATTGTAGCATCATTTGCCGGACAAGTCTATGGGAAAATTGGCCTGGGTTTACCGATTCTTGTCAGCATTATTGCTATTCTAATGGGGCTGAATTTACTCGAAGCTTTACCCTTACAAATGCCGTCTTTCGACGCTGTGGGGTGGGTGCCGAAAGATTTACCGGCGGGCGTGCGATCGTACTTATTGGGCTTAACTTTTGGTTTAGTAGCGTCTCCCTGCAGCACGCCGGTTTTAGCTACACTCTTAGCTTGGGTTTCCAAAACGGGAGATACAGTTTTAGGTGGTGTGTTGCTGCTGTTTTATGCTGCTGGCTACGTCGCTCCGCTGATTATAGCAGGTACTTTTACTGCCAGCATTAAAAAGTTGTTAGAATTACGTCGGTGGTCGAGTTGGATTACGCCTGTTAGCGGCGTTTTGCTAGTAGGATTTGGCGTTTTCTCTCTGCTTTCCCGAATCCTTCCCGCGTAATGCTTGTAGTAAGGACTTCAGTCCTTATTTAGAGATATAGCAATCACTACGGAATGCGTGAATTAAGTTTTTATTTAACGAACCGCGCAGACGGGAAGAACACGAAGGAAGAAAGAAAAGAGAAAGACTTCAAAATTGATTGAGACTTTCTCAATAAAAATAATAATATTTTTTATCTGTTGTTTTTCCCTCCTTTTTCTTCCTTCTCCCTTCTTCCATCCGTTACATTCGTTACACAATCCGTTGCCGAACTTCCTTCCATCCGTTACAAAATCCGTTGCCGAACTTCCTTCATAATTACCAATGACATCAAAAGAAGTATTTCTATCTAAACTATCAAACTGGGCGACTGCCCCTCAAAGGTTTTTCAAGCGAGAAATCTTGCCGGTGCTAGCAGATTTGCGGCTAGCAATTATCTTGCTGCTGACGATCGCATTTTTCAGCATTTCTGGAACCGTCATCGAACAAGGTCAATCAGTACCCTTTTACCAATCTAACTATCCAGAACACCCCGCTTTGTTCGGCTTCCTAACTTGGAAAGTTGTGCTAATTGCAGGACTTGACCACGTATACCGCACTTGGTGGTTTTTGTCAATCTTAATTTTGTTCGGCAGCAGCTTAACAGCTTGTACATTTACCCGACAATTTCCCGCATTAAAAGCCGCCCGCCGCTGGAAATTTTATGAAGAACCAAAGCAGTTTGAAAAATTAGCTCTGAGTGCGGAATTAGAAACAGTTGCTTTAACTTCATTAGAACCACTTTTGCAGCAAAAAAACTACCGCATATTTCGAGAAGGTGAAAAAGTTTATGCTCGCAAGGGAATAATTGGCAAAGTCGGCCCGATTATTGTTCACGCCAGTATGCTAATTATTTTAGCTGGGTCGATATGGGGCGCAATGACGGGATTTCTCGGTCAAGAAATTGTTCCCAGCGGCGAAACATTTCAGGTGCAGAATATCTTGGATGCGGGGCCTTGGGCCGGGCCGCAAATACCGAAGGATTGGTCGATGCGAGTTAATCGGTTCTGGATTGATTATACTCCCGAGGGCGGAATCGACCAATTTTACTCTGACCTGTCAGTTTTGGACAAAACAGGCCAAGAGGTCGATCGCAAAACCATTCACGTTAACGAGCCCCTCAGATACCGGGGAGTCACATTTTATCAAGCAGATTGGGCAATAGCGGCGGTGCGAGTTCGCCTCAACAAAAGCCCGGTTTTACAATTGCCAATGGCTCAGCTAGATACTCAAGGTAAAGGCCGAATTTGGGGTGCTTGGATTCCCACAAAACCCGATTTGAGTGCGGGAGTTTCTCTGCTAGCAAAAGACTTGCAAGGAACGATGTTAGTGTACGGTACGGATGGCAAATTGTTAACTACAGTTCGCGCAGGGACGGCGGTAGAAGTTAACGGAGTAATGCTGACAATTGACGAAGTTGTAGGCAGTACGGGATTGCAAATTAAAGCCGATCCAGGAATTCCAATAGTTTATACTGGCTTCGGGTTGTTAATGCTCAGCGTGCTGATGAGCTATCTGTCTCACTCGCAGATTTGGGCTTTGGAAAAAAACGGCAAACTATACATCGGCGGGCGCACGAATCGTGCCCAGGTAAGTTTTGAAAGAGAAGTTGTGGAGATTTTGGACAAGTTGGCAGAATCGAAAACAGCAGAGGCAAAAAGTGCGATTAGTGAGACTTCTCTAGCTAATCAAAACTAATGATAGGGTGGGCATTGCCCACCTTACAAATTATGCTACTGAGAAAGGCTATATAGTGAAATTATGACACACCGATCGCCGATGCGTAGCTTTGTGTTATGCATCCTACAAGGCTAATTTATTTTTTCTAACTCGAAATCGAATTTCTGTAACTCTTTATGATAATCCGTCAAATACATCTGCACTAAGTTTTTTCTCGCTGCTTTGTCCCAAGTTTTTAAGCCACGATCGGAAAATGGTAAAACAAGGTTATGGGTAATTGCTGCCAAGTTTTGAAATTGCTGACTCAGATCTCTACATTCTATAGGTGCTGAACCTATATCAGTTGCCTCAAAATAAATTTTTGTGACTTTTGAATCAAAATTTGACATCAAACTCATGTATCTTGCCTCATCTATTTCTCCTGAGTTATATTGATTGATTACATTTTCGATCTGAGTGACAATCTCCATAATTGGATCTGCAAGTTTCATCATTAAATCTAAGAATTTTTCCTTCGGTAACTCATACAATCTGCTTATCCTAGATCTTTCTTGACAGTTTTCATTCCATTTTACAACTATATCTCCATCAATTGTTTCTCCATCTAGCTGTAGGGGGACAAATTCAGGAGATAATTTTTTACTAATCCATTGAGTCATGCAAATCCAATTTGCTCTGTTGTGGTAATCTTCGGGCGACAAATACAAATAAATCCAGATTACATGAGCTTCTGTGTTGCGCCATCTTTCTTCAAGTTGTTTGTTTCTATAATATTCTCTGTTTTGTAATTTATTAGTAACATCTTTGATAACTTGAATAATATCATCCTTCGTAAATTCTCGGTTCAAAAGTATCTTTGCAGAATATCTTTTTGCCTGGGAATGACTCACATCTTGTAAAGATATTTCCGTATATTCACGGGCAGAAATTATTTTTTGGCTCAACTTTTTGAGTTGTTCGAGAGCCTGAGGGTTGACTTGTCGATCCAGCGGCATTAATAATTTCCACCCTTTTTGGGTTCTTTGAATAGTATTATTGTTGACTGCCTGCCAATAGGCAGTATTCTCGCTGTCTTTATACAAAACAACAATGACAGGTAGGGAGTGATTTTGCCAATATTTTAAATGCTCGTTATTGCCGCGAAAAATGATATTATTCCCATTTTTTTCTTTAAACCAGCTATCTCCTGATTTGATTTGCAAGGCAATTAACTTTCCAGTTGCCTGACCATTTTCAATAAATTCAACATGGGCATCGATCCCATAATCTTCTATCGGTTGTTCGCGAAAAATACAGCCTAATTTTTCAAAAATTAGTTGTGTGCCAGCTATACCAATTCTTCCAGTTCTAGAGCTTGGATGAGATTGCATTGTTCTAACTTTAAATCGCTTCTAGAAGACTTATTTTAGCCCGTTCGGATGATAGGGTGGGCAAGTGACACGCTCTAGCTCAACTTAATCCTCTCAAAGCTAACGCTGCCCACCCTACGATAATGAACAAAAAACCCGGTTTCTGTGAGTGAGGTTATTAAAAATTCTAATTTGATTGGGCTATACCTGCTACTTCTCGTGCCGCACCTCAATCACAGTGTGCACGTTCCCCCGTGGCGAAAAATCGCCCTTAATCGTCGCTTCCAGCGGCGCGCAAGCCGCCACAAAATCGTCTAAAATTTGATTGATCGATTCTTCGTGAGAAATGTAGCGATCGCGATAACTGTTAACGTACAGTTTCAGCGCCTTTAACTCTACCACCCGCTCGTCGGGCACATAAGTAACGTGAATTGTCGCAAAATCGGGATAGCCAGAAAATGGGCACTTGCAAGTAAACTCCGGCAAAGTAATGTTAATCGAGTAGCGCCGCCCGACTCGCGGATTCGGGAAAGTAATTAACTCCCCTTCCAAAATCTGGCGTTCGCCGTATTTCATTTCCTCGGTGCTTGACTTTTGCGACATAGTTTGTTCCGGTGCGTAGTTGTTCATAGCGATTAACTAAAAGTTTGTAACATTAAATTAAATTTACGTTCAATATTTGTAACAAATATCTTGACGAATTGTGTTGTGATCGATCTAATTGCAAATACTCTCAGGCTAAACTAAAACAAGTTCACCCTCGCCATCTACAATTATGCAAAATACTACCTTATCTGACAATACTTCCCCTGAAAACTCAAATAGTTACTCTCCATCAGTACCAATTTCCCTCTATCGAGAAGTCACGGCAGAGCTGCAAGCAGCCCAAGCGATGGTGGACTCCCTCAAAACCCACAATCAGCAATTAGTCCAACAAAATCAACAACTGCGGCGAGAAGTAGAAACAGTAGTTCAAGTATCCCAACAGTTACAGCAAGTAGTCAACTCCGCTCAGAGCGTCACCCAGACAGGGATGCCTCAAATGCCGTCAGTCAAATTCAATTTCAGCGTTCAACCTCCGCCCCCACCACCTGCAACCTCGCAGACTAACTCTGCCATACCTCAACCACCTCAGACAGTGGCTTTCCCCTTCCCACTACCGGACCCGGAGCCCACACCCGCCTCGATGCCACAGCCACTTCCCGAAAAATTATTTACAGAGGTGCCGGAAACTCCTTACCGTGTCCGATCTCAACTCAAAAAAACCTCAGACTTAAGTGGATTGTGGTTGGCGATCGCGATTTTTCTGATTGTGATTGCAGCTTTCGGTGCAGGTTATTTAGTTGTCCGCCCTTTATTAATGAAAAAGTAAATTCCAACAAGAATCCCACGGTTCGATCCGTGGGATTTCAAACAAAACCTAGCATAAATTGTTCAAAGTTACGCTAATTGGCCATCATCCTCTGGCGGCACTCGTTTCTACTGAACGAGGGGCATACTGCTCTTCACAAGCAGAACCTACAATGCCCACCCCTGGCTCGAAACCGCGCGTGAACTCAGTGAGTTTTACCTGTTTAGCTTCCAAAGCTGTCTGTAGCACCTTCATGGCTCGGTGAGGGTCGCCGGCTCCGCAGAAAAATAAGTCCGCAGCAAAATAACCGTGTTCAGGCCAAGTATGGATTGCTATATGAGACTCTGCCAAAGTAGCAGTAGCTGTCACTCCGTGAGGACTAAACTGGTGTACGCACAAATCGATGAGAGTAGCTCCTCCGGCTTCGATCGCATCGAGAATAGCGCGGCGGATACGTTCAGGATCGTTGAGCAGGTCTCCAGGAGACTGCCAAGCATCAGCGACCAGATGGGTTCCCAATTGTTTCATTCTGCGGGGTTTTACCTCTATTGATGTTAAGTCTCAAACCTTTTAACCTTATCACGATGTCAAAAATTTTGCAAGTATCTTTCACAAAGAAAGATGAATATTAGGAGAAGTACGCATCACCAACCGCTGACGGTATGCTGGGGCAAAACTGGGGAGGATCTCAACTTTTGCAGCCAAGCTATAAATTGAAGTTGGGAGTCAGGAGCCAGGAGCCAGGAGGAAAGAGTCAGAAAGAAGGAGCGAGGAGGAAGAACGAAGGAGCCAGAAGAAGTGTTTTTACAAATATTGAGATGCTCCCTCAAACTGTCTCACAGGCACAGGCTACTAATCGAATTCTGGTTATTTCAGCGCTGCCTTGTTCTGAATCAAACAACCTTCTTTGATTAAAGCGATCTCTTGTTTTCCTTGGTGGCTAAAAAACCCAAGCTCGATCGTTCTGGCCGCGGCGGAATTGATATGATATCGAAATGCCACAGATGGACGGCTATGCTCGTAAATTTAGGGGTTTGGGATTGGGGCTGGCGATCGCGCGTCAAATTGTGGAACTGCACGGCTATCGCCCTGACTGCTTATGCTGGAGACTTTAATCAGAAGCAAGCTCTTGCTGCTGGATTTCAACATCTTGTTGCAAAACGTGTCGAAGCGAATGAGTTAGTCAAAGCAATGCTGAAATTACCTCTGAGACTGCATCGCTGAGTCCGAATTTTAATAGATTGTCGATCGCAGACAATCTATATAAACCCGCCCCCCACAACTTATAACTGAATTCTGACTCCTGACTCCTGAATTCTTTATTGTCAAAAGTTTTGAGTTTTAAATTAAAGACTATTTAACTTAAAACTCAAAACTATTTTCCCTTAATCAACTTCTCAATCTCGGCTGTGAGTAGCTCCATTCGGCAAAATAGCCCCGCCCAAAGCTGCTTCATTCAAATTATCAACATTCAAGCTCGCCCCAATCAAATTAGCCTCCGACAAATTAGTTCCTGTCAAATTCGCCCCTGTCAGAGAACTTAGCAGCAAACCCGCTCCCGACAAATTGGCGTGACTCAAATTCGCCCCCCGCAAATCCGCTTCCAGCAAGCTAGCACCTGCCAAATTTGCACCGCTCAAGTTAGCTCCCCGCAAAGAAGCTTTGTTCAAATTCGCAGCCCTCAAATCAGCATTGTGCAGAATCAAACCATTTAAATTAGCCTTACTCAAATTGGCTCCCTGCAAGTCAGCACCGCTCAAATTAGAGCCATTTAGATTGGCGGATTGCAAGTCAGCACCGCTCAAATCAGCACCGCTCAAATTAGCAGCGCAAATAGAAGCCTCCCGCAGACTTGCTTCGCTCAAAGAAGCCCCAACCAAATTGACGCCACTGAGATTTCCGCGATTGAGATGAGCCCGAGTTAAAGTTGCTCCGCTCAGGTTTGCCCCGTTCAAATCTACCTCGCTGAGAATCGCCCTAGTCAGATTTGCTCTGCTTAAATCAACCCCGCTCATAATTGCTCGGCTCAGCGTCGCCCCGCTCAAATTAGCCTCAGTTAGTTTTGAGCCGCTTAGCAAACAAGCTCCTACTAAGCTCGCTCCCGTCATCACAGCTTTGCTCAAGTCAGCCTGAGACAATATTGCTCCGCTGAGATTTGCCCCGCTAAAATCTGCGGCGATCGCCACAGTTCCAGTTAAACTAGAACTCCCGAGGTTAGCTTCAATTAATTTCGCCTTAGACAAATTAGCCCCGCTCAAGTCGGCGGCGTTTAAATTAGATCCAATCAGTTTGCTTCTAATTAAGTTAGCACCTTTCAAATTAGCGCTGCTCAAATTTGTTCGACTGAGATTAGCTTCACTCAAATGAGCTGCAATGAGGTTGGCACCTCGAAAATCTCGTTCCCCGTTTCTATGTCTAATTAAAAGTTCATCGGCACTTAAAATTTCAGTGAAATTCATAAAAAAATTGAGTGAGTTTCCTTAATTTCTCGATGTTCTATGTTGTGTGAAAGTTTGTACTATCGTGTTTGCCAGTCAGTTTTTTAAACTAATACTGCCACATTAACAATTGTCAAAACTGCTTGATTCCTACCATCACCCTGCTCACCTAGTTATAAATTACGAAAATAAACCTGGTTCTGGTATAATCTGAGTTTGGCTAGCGCGGAAGTTATGAAAAAATCGCGTTTCTCGCTGCCTGTAAGTCCTGTAAGTATTATTTTGCTAGTAATTAGTTGGCGGTTGATGTTAGTTGTTAATGGTTAGTTGTATTTATACTAACTGCTAACCACTAAATATTACCTGCTAACTCTTTACCAAAATACCGAGAAGTTATCGATCAATCTTGTCAAGGTTGATCGAATATTTGGGGTATTGCTGGCGGCATCCGCGCCGCCGTCTCACCCGAAAATTTGCCAGTACAGGCGATCGAATTTATGAGTGCAATTAAGAAAGAAGATATCCGAGCTTCAACGCCTAATGCCTTCTAGATAAGTGCTTTCTACCTTCGAGTAACCCGGACGGCAGCACCAGGCCAGCTCAGCTAGTGTCACCTCCCCCCACTGTGCTCCGTGCCAGTGAAAACCAACAGGAAGGCTGTTTCCCTCGGAGTGCTGAGCGAATCGCTGGCGAAGCAAGCAATACGCTGTGCTGAGCCTGAGATTGCGCGAAAAAATGGATCGCGAGTCGTTCCCGTATTCCCGCGCTGCTGTGCTTGCTGTTAATGTTTTCTCGATCCATGAGCGCTTGCGGTTCTAATTTACAGAACACTCGACACCAGACGCGCTCCCGGACATAAAAGCTGTTCCTGGGCTTCTCAAATGCTTTCCTGAGGCATTCCCAGAAAAACTGTATTCATGCCGCAGGTCTTGCCAACAGCAATTGGGCTGCTACAGCCAAGCAATGACCAGCCTAAGTCTTGCGGGAAGGCGACGACAATATTATTCTAATAGTTGCCGACCACTGCATGCCGTACTCGGCGCGCGGGAATGGCTACTTCACCTGTATAAGTTGCTGAAATTAGCTACCCATAATTAAAGATAGTCGCTCTTTGACTAACTGGGCAATATCTGTGGTAATTTAGGTCATTTAATTTGATAATACTGCGGGGTTGAAAATCGCGCCGTAGTGAGTGTTACAGACTAAAAAACCGCTGGGGATTTCTGCTGTAAAAATTCAGGGAGCCGATCGATCCTCCGGCGTAAAGCCGAGCTCACGAACTGGGCCCCTAATCAAAATTAAACTTTTGACAGGTGGTTTTTTTAAGTTCCCAGAACAAAACAAAAGCCGGCTTTCAGATAAAAAGCCGACTTTTGAGATAATTTTACCGACCAAGCGTCAAACCGCTAGCTAGCCGATGTTGGTTGGATCACTTTCCACAATCCGAGTTTGCGAGTGCGACTACCCTGCAGAAAGTAGAAACAATACCCAAACAAAGTCTGAATTATTATTAAACCCGACGGTGGCCGGTGACGCCCTGATTGGGATCGTAAATATCAGCCGTAGTATCAACGCCGGGAGTGCCAGGAGCGCCGTAATCAGCCCGAGCACTATCTACGCTGGGATAGTCGTAGGTGTTCCAATGTTGAATACCTCCGCGACTCAGAATGCTTTCGGCTTGAGCGACTTCTGTTTCGCTGCCGTCAACCAGTACCAAGTAATCTCCTCTCGCCACGCGATCGTTGTATACTTTAGCTTCCTCTTCGGGAATTCCCATACCGACTAAAGCTCCGATCAAGCCGCCTGCTGCCGCACCCAAAGCCGTACCGGCTAGTGTAGTGGCGATCGCCGTAGCTGAGGCTCCTGCTAGCATAATCGGCCCGATGCCCGGAATTGCCACTAAGCCCAGACCTACCAACAAGCCTGTCAAACCGCCCAAAGTGCCACCTGTAAGTGCCCCCTTTGTGGCCCCTTCATCGGATTTGTTGTCCGCGCTGTCGTGCACGTCAATGCCTGCGATGTCCCCTTTCGAGTCAGCATCCTTAGCGATGACCGAAACCCGATTCATGTCGAAACCGGCATTTCTCAGTTCTCCCAGTGCGTGTTCCGTCTCGCGGCGGGTTGAAAATACTCCCACGGCGCGCTTCTGGCGACCCGAAGCTCTGCGGCCGGTGTCTGCTGGCACATCGTAAATGCCCCAATCCTGAATGCCCCGCACGCTCATAATTCCTTCGGCTGTGGCAAGTTCGGCATCTGTTCCTTCTACGAATACCAAATATTCTCCGCGTGAGACGCGATCGTTATAAACTTTAGCTTTTGCTTCGGGAACTCCCAAGCCGACCAAACCGCCGACCAAACCGCCTGCTGCTGCCCCAATCGCGCCTCCGACCACAGTATCTGCCAGCAGAGTTGCGATCGCACCCCCTGCCATCACCGGGCCCACTCCCGGGATCGCTAGCGCTCCAATGCTTCCGAGTAACCCAATCAAACCGCCCGTCACTGCTCCCGCTGTCGCGCCTGCTTTGGCACCACCGCCCACTTTCTCGTCGGTACCCTTACCAGCGGTAGCGCCCGCAATTTCGTTGCGATCGAGATTTTCCCCAACAACCGAAACTTTATTCATCGGAAACCCGGTACTTTGCAGCTCCATCAGGGCTAGTTCCGTATCTCGGTAATTAGAAAATGCTCCTACAGCTCGCTTGTGTTGACCTAAAGCCATTTTTTTTCTCCTGAAAAATTATACTACTTTTACACAACCACAGAATTTATGCTCTGCCATCAATCACATTTAGTCATTTTTTCCAACAATTTTCATCGGTCGCTAGGAATAACTTCCCGCTCTATCTTCAGGTTGGTTTCCAACTAATTCTCCGGGATGGGAAATCGGAAATTGGGAAGGGGAAGTTGCAGGTATTGCGGGAGTTTTGAGTTCGTAAATTTTAAATTAGATTTAAACTCTTTAACTTAAAACCCCGCTCTCCCTGGAGAGTCACCTACCTAAGCGTTACGATCCGCTCCGCCAGCAATCTTACAATGCCAAACTTTACCCTCTTCCCTGAGACTTCTCTCCTAGATAACTACATCCTTCTTCCTTCTTTCCCTCGGACTTCTTCCTTCTAATTTATTGATTGCTGCTAGGCGATGCGGGTGCAGCGGGGGCGACAACAGCAGTAACATTCACCTGTTTGACACCTTTAATCTCTTTAGCTAGTGGCTCAATTTTAGCTAAATCAGTTTGATTGGGAACTGTGCCACCTACGGTGACAAGCCCATCTTTTGCGTCAACAGTTAGCTGACCTTTAGTGATGTTTACTTCTAACTTGGAGCGGACTTCACTTTGGAGGTCGCCATCGGCTCTTATTGCATCACCGCCCGTCACATTGTTGCGCTGTTCTCTGGCCCTGATATCAGAATTTGCTTGGTTTTTGCGAATATCGCTCGTTGCGTCACCCTGAGTTTTTTGAACTGTCTCGGCTGGGGGGGGGCTAGTGGTATTTTCTGTGGCAGAATTAGGAGAATCAGCGCTAGTTTTAGCCCCGTCGCTGCAAGCAGCACCTCCAAATAATAGGATGCCGCTGAGGAGAATTGGTGTTAGTTTGTTCATAATAGGTTAATACCCTCCGGGTAAGCTTTCAATGAGGCTGACTTGGTTGAGCCAGATGGGAGCCAGATGAAGCAAGACAGCATCTTTGTTTGTGCTTTCTGGTTTGTGCTTTCTGCGATTTAAAAATCCTTATATCAAATATATAAACTTGAGCAAGTATCTACATCGCTCCACGGGTGTAAAATTTATCTATGTCGTTAGATAGAGTACAAAAAAGAAAAAAAGGTCTTAAGTCAAATTTAGCGTAATTTAGTTCTGACCACATTATTACTCAGAAACAGGTTTGAACCCGCCTTTTTTGTGGCCCAGGTCAATATTTACCTAAACACAAAGTTGAAAAGCGTAAGTTTTATTAATAAATTCGATCGCCAATCCCAACTAATTTTTCTCTCTTCCCTGGAACCTGTGACTTATTCCCTCAACCTCTCTCCGTTAAATCTGTTAAATCTCCTACACTACTCATTGCCAAACTTCCTGCTTCAAAACAAACGAAAAGAGTCTAGAAATTTTTGAGCATTTTCTGGTTCTGGGGTAGTGGCAACCAAGCCGTAAACGCGCGTTTCCACCAAAAAAACTTGACCTACACCTACAGGTTCACTGGGGGAAAGCGGCTGAAACTCAAATTCTTTTCCGGGATAGCCTCCGAGGGAAATATCCCGCACCTGCAAAACTTTAGCATTCGCTGCCACGACGAAAAAATCAACGGCATTATTTAAAGTAATTCTGGTATTATTGATATTATTGTTCCTCAGCCGAAAATCAAGGTCAAAGTATTGAAGCAAATAAGTTTCTTTGTTTTTTAAGTTCGATCGGTATGTATGAGCAATAATTTGATTTGAAAAAGTTTCAGAATTAATTTTGGGATTTGCGGGCATATCGATCGCAAACTGACCCATCGCCGAGCAAAATGGCTGCCAATCTGGCGTCTGAATGGCTGTCCGCAGTGGGGCTGGTTGAGAAGCAGCGGGACGGGCAAACTTGACAGGGTATGAAAGTAATGTAGCAGTAACTAGAAGTATATACAGAAATTTCATTTGGGTAAAAATTATATATGCCTGATCGATCTGCGCTAGCCTAGAAATATATCTGCAAAGGGGCGATTTATGCTGAATATTATATTTACTCAACGGCGAGGCAACTCTCCAGGACGATCTAAAATCACTAAAACCAATAAAACCAATATACTCGCTGCTGTAAATACTTGGCTGGCTGTGTGTCTGCTGGCTGCTGTCACAGCTTGTGCAAACAGCCCCAACAGCAAGGCCCTCGAAGAATCTTTAGCCGCCGATCCCAAATTAAAACAAAACCCAGTAGTTTTCTCTTCCCCGCCACCAGCGACAGCAATTGAGACAAACTCTACCGCCAAACTTCCTCCCGATTTCCCGACAGAGATTCCACTCTATCCTAATGCTGAGTTAATCGAAGTTAGTGGGCAAACCGATCCGTCGCCAAAAAATGTGCGGCTGCGCTGGGAAAGCACTGATCCTGTTAATTCGGTTCAGAACTTTTACTCTACAGAGTTTGGGCGTCGCAACTGGGAAATAGTCAGCCGCCCCACCGCCGAGGGACAAGGTTCTTTGGTAGCAACGCGAGATAATTTACGGGTAACAGTGTCGCTTTCTCCTACTCAGAAAGTAGGGGGTTCTACAGAATTTGCGATCGACTACAGCAAAGAAAGCCCCGAAATTGCCACCAGTCCCCAACCTAATAATTCCGAGTCTAGCGCATCTCCAACACCAACACCTTCTCGATCTAATTCAGAGGGAACTACTCCAGGGTCATCCGCTTCGTCAAAATCAGCAAAAGTTAGCGAACAAGAAAGCCAAATTCCTCAACAGTTGCGGCAGTATGTGGCTGATTTAAGTCAGTTGGAAGTGCTGAAAGTGCGATCGACAGAAGGTGCTAATTTAGAAACAGCCAGCACTTTGCCCAAACCCAACAAAATTATCACTCGCCGCGAATACGCGCGCTGGTTAGTAGCAGCTAACAATCAGATTTATGCTAGCCGTCAAGCCAAACAAATTAGATTAGCTGTAGACTCTAGCGAACCAGCCTTTTCTGACGTACCCAAAACAGACCCGGATTTTTCAGCAATTCAAGGTTTAGCAGAAGCCGGTGTAATTCCGAGTTCGCTTTCGGGTGAAAGTAAAGATGTGAAATTTCGCCCGGATGCACCTTTAACTCGCGAAACAATGATTCTCTGGAAAGTACCTTTAGATAGTCGTCAAGTTTTACCGACAGCTAACATTGACGGAGTGAAAGAAAAGTGGGGTTTTCAAGATGCTTCTAAGATTGATTCCCAGGCGTCGCGGGCAGTTTTAGCTGATTTTAACAATGGAGACTTGGCGAATATTCGCCGCGTTTTTGGTTTTACTACTCTGTTTCAGCCGAAGAAATCGGTGACTCGCGCCGAAGCTGCTGCTAGTTTGTGGTATTTTGGCGTTCAAGATCAGGGATTGTCTGCTAAAGATGCCCTGGAAGCAAAGTCTCAACCTGCTGAGTAGAGTTTTTTTGGGGTGGTTAAAAGTTTTGAACACACCATCTACTTACCAATACCCAGGAAACCGGGTTTTTTCTCTGTAAGCAAACCCGGTTTCTGCGTCCAAGACTGCCGAAATTTTACCAATTTTTGATTAATCGGCGTGCGATCGCCCGCCACAAAAATTGCAGCTTAAGTTTCTAGGAGTTCGGTGAATATGGCTTACCCAGAAACCGACTTTTATCTACGAAAATGCCCTGTAAAACGCGAGGCATATCCGGTGAAAAACTCCGTTTCTTTAATTTCTTTGGGAGAGTGGTCATTAAAAATCTTTTTAAGAATCCTACATCGGCTTTTCTGTCCTTGTCGCCTACCCTAGGAAATAGATTTTTTTTGCTTTAATCTTAATTTCTGTATCCTGCCCTACAAGCGCTGCATTTGGCGGGCTAATTTTCTACATATTTTCACTAACACTTTGTTCAAAACTCTCAGTAGGATTCCGGATGCCGTAGCGGCCTTAACGATAAATGAACAAGAGTGTTTGAGCTCTTGGAGAGCATTTTTTAATGTACGATATTACCTTATTTACCCCGCAAGATATGGCTAAATGCAGCTTAGTCCTGCGCCACTTAGGTAGAAATACTGCTAGTATGGAAGCCACCAGCCAGAAGATTGTTAACTATATTTACCAACATTTTTGCGATTCGCAAACAGGAGAAAATACCTGTGCCTTAGTGCGTTTGTTCAAAACTCATCCCTACGGGGAATTAGAAGACTCATTGCAACAATCCGCCCGCCGCTTGATGAAGGGCAATTCCCCAGCCGCCGACATGAAATGTTGGACTCTGCTAGCAGCCGCAGGCACAGAACCGCAGTGGAATTCTCGGCACACAGCAGCAGAAAATACAGCTATTCCATTAGTTAGCACAAAATTAGTGGCTCAAATGCCGGCGATTTCGGAAATAATCCGGCAGTTTGGTTTAGACATTCCTACATTCCTCGGAAGTGAGCCAGAAAGGTTCCTGCAATTAGAGCCCGCAGTATTAAATATTTTTTATGTATCAGAGGCAAAAGGTAGCCCCTTTATTCCTGAGCAAAATTCTTTAATTATTCCCTACAATGTCAAGTCTGTCTTGGGATTTGGGGGACTTCTGCCGTCAGGAAGTTTGTTTGCGGTAATGATGTTCCTGAAAGTTAAAATTCCCCAAAGCAGGGCTGAAATGTTTAAAAATTTGGCACTTAGTGTCAAAACAGCATTGTCCCTCCCCGACGAAAAGAGTGTTTTTGAATATTCAGAAAAACCTACAATTTTTGTTACAAATAACAATAATTACGAAACCCAATTACTTGAAGATCAAGTGGCTAATTTGATGCAATTGCTGGACTTTTCCGAACAAGAAATGCTGAGACAATCTGCCCGGTTTCAACAGATTATTGACAATTTACAGCGCGAACTTGCCGAGCACAAAAATAAGGAACAAGCTTTGAAAGTAAGCCAAAATTCATTTACAGGCATCCTCAATATTCCCAATGATGCTATTTTGCAAGTCGAGGAAAATCACGGAATTCAGCGTTTTAATCAAGGGGAAGAACAGATTTAAACTAAGGTCTGTGTTTAGCAACCCGGTTTATCCACGAAACCGAGTTGTTGCGGTGTTTGCGGATACGAATTTACGATCGCACATTTTCCCGATCGAGTTTTTCGCTATCAGCAAATTTACAAATGGCTAGCGGGGCAGTTTGCTGCGGGAAATTGGTCGCACTGGCGAGAAGGGCTAAACGCTTTGAGCGTAACTTTTGTAGTATTTGTTATGTATGTTTTTAAGTGTTAGTTAGTTTTTGCTTCCTGCTCCCTATGGAAGCGCCAGATTAGATTCTTATTTATTAAGAAAAAGTCTATTTTGGTTGAGGCTAAGTATCATGGCAACAATATTTTTTATTGGATAGGCTTACCCGTACAAATATGGCTGTAAAATTCAACATCCAAAAAGCCTGATTAGTAAGTTTTTGGCAGGGGAGAATTGATGGGGATCTACACAAAAGCGCAGTTACAATAGGAAAAGAAAATAACTGCTGGGACTAGCGTGCGGCGCGATGGGCATACTGAGTGGACGAAGGCTACAAATCGGGGAGATTTGTAGCCTTATATTTGTCAATAGGAATTTTTGACAGCAACAACGCGAATTCGGCGATAATCTGCAATCCAATTACCATCGCGGTACAGCGTCGGCCGCAAACGCTCTGCAACTTGGTTAATTACGTGCGATCGCACATCATCAGACAACCCCGACAAAAACTCGCCAGCAAACATTTCAATCCAATTTACCATACCCGCGCTGCCGTCTTCTAGGGAAGTCGGGCGATCGAACAAAACGGCATAACTAACCTCAAATCCCTGCTTTTCCAAAAGCCCAGCATACTCGCCAATACTCGGAAAATACCAAGGATTAAGCGCTTCAGGCTCCTGGCAGCCAATTTCTGACAAAACACTCAAAAGTGCGCGGACGATCGCCCCCACGTTCCCCTTACCGCCAAACTCAGCAACAAAACGCCCTCCCGGCTTCAGCGCTTTTTCCACACAATTAATCCCAGCATCCGGCTGTTTAATCCAATGCAAAACCGCATTAGAAAACACAGCATCTAACGGCTCTTCTACTTTAAAATTCCTCGCATCCGCTGTATCGAACTTGATGTGAGGATAGTTAACTTTTGCCGTGGAAATCATCGACAAAGATGAATCAATACCTTGCACCAAAGCACCACTTTGAGCAATCTTTTCAGTTAACTGTCCCGTACCGCAGCCCAAATCTAGAATACGTTCTCCAGATTGAGGAACGAGTAACTCCAAAAGCGATTCGCCGTACTGCCACACAAAAGCGTGCTGTTGTTCGTAAAGACTTGTATTCCAAGAATCTTGTGCCATGATAACTACCCTGAACCTTTCTTCTCTTTCTCTGTGTTCTCTGCGTCTCTGCGGTTAATTAAAAAAAATCCTTCTTCACAAAACCAACCAACTTATTTCTTGGCTAGTTGGGCTATCGCACTTCCCTCGATTCGGCAAACCATAATATTTTCCAAAATGCGCGCTCCCTGCTTTTCATAAAAAGCAATTCCCGGCGCATTGCCAGTATTAACAGTCCATTCCATACGCCCGCAATTTGTAGACTCAGCAATTTGTGCCAAATATTTTAACAGCGCTGTACCGATTCCCATACCGCGCATAGGAGCTTGCACAAATAAATCATCAAGCCAAAGGCACGGCTGCGTCAATAAACTTGAATAAGAAGCATAAAACATAGCAAACCCTACCGCTTCTCCCGCAACTTCCGCCAACAAAACCCGCACTAGCGGAGGCTGGCAAAACAACGTTTGCTGCAATTTATCGGCTGTTGCTGTCAACAGGTTTTTAGAGCCATCGAAGTCGCTTTTTTGGGAAATAAAATCCACGATTAATTCCAAATCTGCCAGCTCTGCTTCTCTAATTCTGATATTCAAATTAGCCATTGTTTAATTCTCAATTTCGCCTATTAATCACTGTATTAAATGCCATCATAAATGTCCAATATATGTTTAACTAACCACTTATACTTTTAAAATATCAATGATTGGGGAGCTATGGAACTTCGGCATTTGCGTTATTTCATTGCAGTTGCAGAGGAACTGAATTTCACTCGTGCAGCCGAAAAACTGCATATTGCCCAACCACCGCTGAGCCAACAAATCCAGCATTTAGAGGCAGAGTTGGGGTTTCAACTGTTTCAGCGCACCAAGCGGACGGTGCATTTAACGGCAGCGGGACAGGTGTTTTTCGAGGAGGCTGGGAAAATTCTGCAGCAAGTCGATCGAGCAATTCAACTCGGCCGACAAACCAGTCGGGGCGAACTCGGCCAACTGACGATCGGCTTTGTGAGTTCTGCAGCACACAACGTGGTTCCAGCGATTTTGCAGGCGTTTCGCACTCGGTGTCCCGCCGTTAAGCTGGAACTGCACGAACTGACGACAAACGAACAGTTGCAGCGGCTGCGGTTCGGGCAAATTGATATCGGCTTCGTGCGCCCTCCGGTTGAGGAAGATGGGATAAATTCTGAAATCGTTTTTCGAGAACCCCTGATCGTGGCACTTCCAAAAACGCATCCGGCCGCCGATCGCACGCATCTTGAATTACGGGAACTTTCCACGGAACCGTTCATTTTATTTCCGCGTTCCCAGGCTCCGGGATTGTACGATGCGATCGTCAGTCTTTGTCAGCAAGCAGGTTTTAGCCCGATCGCAGCTCAAGAAGCAATTCAAATGCAAACCATTGTGAGTCTGGTAGCCGCCGAGATGGGAGTGGCGATAGTCCCGGCGTCGATGCAAAATTTCCAGCGCAGCGGGGTTGTTTACAAAGCGTTACCAGAATCAACCTCCATTGTGGCGATCGCTCTGATTTGGCGCAGCGAGCCAACGGCGGCGGTGCAGCAGTTTTTGGAAATTGCCAGACACATTAGCGGATTTGAGATTTGAGATTGTAAATTTTAGATTGACTGGTAATTTGACAAAGTTATCAAAACTCAAAGATTTTCTGTGCAACAACACCCGTAGAATGATTAATTGATGCTCGGAGTCCGAGCAACTACCGCCGTAAAAGTCGGCACGATCCGACCAGAACGGCTTAGAATATCCCACCTAACTATTCAGTACAAGAGAGCAAGGGATGGTATTGGCAACAGAAATGGGTTCGTCCCAACCGGAATCCTCTTTCGATTTATCTACTTATCTAGTCAAGCGAAAAGAGGCGATCGAGGTAGCTCTCGACAGTGCACTCCCGGTCATCTACCCAGAGAAAATTTACGAAGCAATGCGCTACTCGCTGCTAGCGGGGGGCAAGCGCCTGCGTCCGATCCTGTGTCTGGCTAGCTGCGAACTGGCCGGTGGCACTACATCTATGGCAATTCCCACAGCTTGCGCTTTGGAAATGATCCACACGATGTCGCTGATTCACGACGATTTGCCGGCAATGGACAATGACGACTACCGACGCGGCAAACTGACGAACCACAAAGTCTACGGCGAAGATATCGCCATTTTGGCTGGCGATGGTTTGTTGACCTATGCTTTTGAATTTATCGCCACTAAAACTCAGAACGTACCCCCCCAGCAGGTGTTGCAGACGATCGCCCATTTAGCGCGGGCATCGGGTGCTGCTGGACTCGTAGGCGGTCAGGTGGTTGATTTGGAATCGGAAGGAAAGACAGATGTTTCTCTGGAAACTTTGAATTACATTCACGCTCACAAAACAGGGGCGCTGTTAGAGGCCTGCGTAGTTTGTGGGGCAATTCTGGCTGGGGCGTCTGCTGCGGATTTGCAGCGGCTGTCTCGTTTCGCTCAAAATATTGGGCTGGCTTTCCAGATCATTGACGACATTCTGGATATTACTGCTACCCAAGAAGAACTGGGCAAAACTGCTGGCAAAGATGTTCAAGCAGGAAAAGTCACTTATCCGAGTTTGTGGGGAATTGAGGAGTCTCGGCGCCAAGCTTCGCAGCTTGTTGCTGATGCTAAGGCTCAATTGGCAGTGTTTGGGAGCAAAGCTCTACCGCTGCTGGCGATCGCCGATTTTATTACCAGCCGCAGTAACTAGAAATACCAAATACTATGCAGGAAATTTGCAGCGGCATCTTAAACAATCATATACTCGTGGTTGCTTTGCTTGCTTGTCTGGCGGCTCAGATCATGAAGCTGCCGATCGAGTTGGTCAAAAATCGCAAGTTTAATCTTCGCTATTTGGTAACAACGGGGGGAATGCCCAGCGCTCACTCGTCTTTTGTGGGCGCTTTGGCTGCTGGAGTGGGACAAACGATGGGATGGGAAAGTCCGGAGTTTGCGATCGCTGCGATCTTTGCAATTATTGTGATGTATGACGCAGCAGGCGTCCGCCAAGCCGCAGGCAAGCAAGCTCGCATCCTCAACCAAATTATTGACGAGTTTTTTGAGGAAGATCACAACCTTAATGAGGCTCGCCTGAAAGAGTTGTTGGGACACACTCCTTTTCAAGTGCTTGTCGGTTTGGGGCTGGGAATCACTATTGCTTGGATCGCAGGGCCTGCATATTAGTTAACTGTTAACTGTTAACTGTTAGTTGTTGACTGTTAACTGTTAACTAATGACTACTGACCGAATTCTGCTTGCAGCAGGTCGTCGTTGTCATCGGCGATCGTGGCGACAATAGTAATAACCCGAGAAATTTCCCCGGTCGAGATTTCCGCCATCGTCCGAGTCGATACTACGGCAACTTGATTGTCAACAATGGCAAAATGAGATTCTAAAGTAGACAGCCAATTCATTTCTAGAATTTTCCGCATTAATTGAGCTTCATTCTTCGCTGGCAACTGCAGTACAAAAGCCCAAACAGTCAAAGTATCATCTTCGGTTTCGCCGGTGAGTTGCACGAACACTTCAACACTGCCGTACTTAAACTTCCAAAGATGTCCGCCAGCTTCACTTTGACCGACCATCACTTTTTGGTCTACAGCCATGCTGGCGATGACAGTTTCAATTTCTTCTGCATAGGTGACGGCTGTGGCTTTTTCGACCTGCTCGGAGGCGATCGCACTTTCACTTGAGAGGCTTTCTGCGGAAGCTGTTTGTATGTTCGGCTCGCTGGTAGTCATAATTATATTTAGATGGAAAACTATTCCAATAATCAGTTTACTTGCTAAAGCTTAAAATTATGATTTTAAATAACTGGTTCCGAGGCTATGCCAAGGAACCAGTATATCTCGCTTGTTTGCGGAGGCAGACGCAAGTTTGACTTGCAAAGCGGTTTCAACCAGGTTCGCGATCGTTTTTAAGCCTTGGGCTTAGCCGTCGCCGGCTTCTTCTCAATGGTATTCAAGCCGTTGAGGAACATGGGAACCAATTTCTCCACAAATGCCTGCGGGTCGCGGTTCCAGGCCCGCTGAGCTACATCGACTCTAGTCATTTGCAGATCCGGGGCCAGCAGGGTTCTGGGTAAGCGTTCCATCAGGTATTGCGGGCGTTCCCACATCGGCATGGTGTTGGCAATATCCACGAGGCGGGTGACGCGGCGGAGTTCTGCCCCCAGCATGATATCCATTCCTGATTCAAAAGCTGCTTGTTCGATCGCCATATACTTGCGCTTTGCCTGTTCCACCTTTTGGCGGTGTTCCGGGCTTTTGTCGGCGATTTGGGCCAGCCAGCGATTGCCCCAGCGGACGTGACCAGCTTCTTCTGGAAAAATCTTTTCGATTGTTTCGCGGATTTTGATGTTTTCTGCGGTTTGGGGAGCCTGTTTGAGGGCGTGGATGTGCGCGCCGAAATACTCGCATCCTCGCTTCTCGGTGACGTTAATCGCGGCGAGGGAAGAAATTACAAAGTCTTCGCGGTTTTTGGTAGGGTCTTGTTGTTCGCTGTCATACAACCTTTCAAATTCGTCAATGTAGGAGACTCCTGGCGGCGTTCCCACATTTTGGCCGAGGTCTACCAGCAAGTCGGTGAGCCACATGGCGTGCCGCGCTTCGTCGGAAATGTGCCGAGAAAGGTCGCGCACGAGTTCGGCTGGTTCCCCGTTTAGCTGTTCGATCACGTCGGTGAGGTCTTTGCAACTGCGCTGTTCGCTAAATCGGTAGCGGTTGAGGGTGATCAGGTGAATTTCGCGATCGCGCACTACATTAGCTAAAATTTCGCGCGCTCCCATTGCGTTGCGAAGCTTGCGGGGATAGGCAACAGTCATGCTTTTGTGTTGTTTTGTAAAGATACTTATATAAGTGTAACGCACTTTTTTCGACAACCAATTACCTCGCAAGGCAGAAAGTTATTGTTTAGCACGGAGATTCAATTTTATACAGATAATTTTTTTACTAGCTCAACAAATGACAATAGTTTTGAGTTGCGAGCCATACCATTTTAGATTTTAGATTTTAGATTAAAAATGACTGATGACTATCAGGGTTTGGAGCTTTTCTACAGTTACGTTATTTTTTTAAACTGCTATAACGCAAGGCTTGCGGGGCTCACAGACAGCAACCTCATACACTCAAAACTTTTCAGTTTCCGTCGAGTCTGAAGCCTCAACACTAGCAGACTCTTGTTGATATTTTCGCGCCTCTTCTACTTCTAACCTAGCCAGAGTTGTCGCCACATCGGCTAACTGTAAAGCCAGATTCATCCGACAAACCGGGTTTTTTTCCCTCCAGAGGTCTTTTGCCAAGAAATGTACTCGATAGCGAAACATTTTAATTGAATTTGGCGGAGTAACTTTCACAGTCATAGTCTTTCTTCGGTTGAAGTTTGAATGCGGAGCAGCACCCGTTCTAGCTCCAAGTAAACAAATGTCAGCATAATTACTTTATCTTCATGGGTGATTGTAACACTACAGGTTGCCGATCGAGGTTCAACGCCTTCGTGCCTGACAACTACAGTATATTTTCCCTGCTTCAGGTTATCAAAATTCACATCTGCCTCAAACAGGTCAACTGTCTCCTCAGCCAGCAGTCGTCCTTCTTGAGTCAGTAATGTGACAAAGGCAATGCCGTTAACTGAAGTCATAGCATTATTACTCTGATTGCGGATCATCACAAAAATATCGGACATCGTTTAGTCATTGTTAATTGCTAATTGCTAATTTAGAATGAGTGCAGCACCTCACAAAAAAATGAGCATAAATACAGTGAATCATTTCAAGCTTTTGCTAATTTTGACGGCTTTTGCAGCGGTTCTCGGTTTGGAAAGAAGTGGGGCGCTAGCTGCTGTCTCAAATATCTCTGAGACTGACCCTGGTTTGCAGCTTCACGGCGTGCGGGTTGCTCAAAGGGACGATCGCAATTTAAGCAACTCAAAAGGTACATTAAAAGAAGGCAGTGCCATCTCTATCGATCCTGATGAAGTTACGGGCATACCAAAAGCTGAGGCGCGACAGCGTTTCATTTTGAATAAGATATATCGGGTTCAGGAAGGCACTACCTCTGACGATTTGTTTATTGTTGATGAGAAAGCAACTAAATGGGCTGTAGAGGATGTCTCTGAGGCTACAATGGGTGCTACTACTAACAGCGTTGCCCAGATAGTGTCGGGTAACGGGAGAGTGTGGGCGTTGATCCAGAAGTTCTAAACTCGAAAAAAACGCCGCTTTTAAGGGCGGCGTTCTTATTAATTAAAAATCACAGGTTAAAAATGGTATAATTACCAGTTTTAACTTTTAATTTTTAATTATTAATTTTCTAACAGTCGTAGTAGAGAGCAAACTCGTAGGGGTGAGGACGCAACCGCATCGGGTTGACTTCATTGTCGAGTTTGTAGGAAATCCAGGTTTGGATGAAGTCTTCGGTAAATACGCCGGTTTCAGTTAAGAAACTGTGGTCTTTTTCTAAAGCTTCTAAAGCGCCTTCCAAGGAACCGGGAGTCGAAGGAATCTTGCTCAATTCTTCAGGGGAAAGGTCGTAGATATCTACGTCCAAAGGTTCGCCCGGATCGATTTGATTCTTGATGCCGTCAATGCCGGCGCACAGCATGGCTGCAAATGCTAAATAGGGGTTGGATGTGGCATCGGGACAGCGGAATTCTAACCGCTTAGCTTTGGGGTTGGTTCCGGACAACGGAATCCGCACTGATGCCGATCGATTCCCTTGAGAGTAAGCTAAGTTTACAGGCGCTTCAAAGCCCGGAACTAAACGCTTGTAGGAATTGGTCGTGGGGTTGGTGATTGCCAAAAGTGCCGGTGCGTGCTTGAGAATGCCGCCGATGTAATGCAGTCCCATTTGACTGAAACCAGCATATTGATCGCCTGCAAATAGAGGTTGGCCGTCTTTCCAAATCGACTGGTGAACGTGCATCCCGGAACCGTTGTCGTTAAACAGCGGTTTGGGCATGAAGGTGATCGTTTTGCCGTATTTTTTGCCGACGTTTTTGATGACGTATTTGTAAGTCAGCAAGTAGTCGGCGGCTTGTACTAAAGTGGCAAAGCGGAAACCGAGTTCGCATTGACCGCCGGTGGCGACTTCGTGGTGGTGTTTTTCGATGGGTACGCCGCATTTTGCCATTGTCAGCAGCATTTCCGTTCTCATGTCTTGAGAGGTATCGGTTGGTGCTACTGGGAAATAACCTTCTTTGTAACGCGGTTTGTAACCGAGGTTGCCGCCTGCTTCTTCTTTGCCGGAATTCCAGCGACCTTCGATCGAATCTACGTAATAGTAGCCGGAATTTTGGGTTTGGTCGAAGCGAACGTCATCAAAAATAAAGAATTCTGCTTCCGGGCCAAAGAATGCTGTATCGCCGAGACCGGTCGAAAGCAAGTAGTCTATGGCTTTTTGGGCAATGGTGCGCGGACAGCGACTGTACGGTTCGCCGGTTCGAGGTTCTTTGATGCTGCAAATGAAGCTGATGGTCGGTTCTGCCATGAACGGGTCCATCCAAGCGGTGGTCGGATCGATGACCATCGTCATGTCTGATTCGTTGATGGCTTTCCAGCCCCGAATGCTGGAACCGTCGAAGGGTACGCCGTCTGTGAATGCGGTTTCGTCGATTTGGTCGTGGTACAGGGAAAGGTGTTGCCAGATCCCCGGCATATCGATGAACTTTAGGTCAACGATCTGGATTTGATTTTCTTTTATGTAGTTTAAGGCTTCTTGGGGTGTCTGGAACATGACTTACTCCTGATATTGGTTGTGTCTTGGCGATCGGCCGATTTCAGACTGTTTGGGCGATCGTAGGCCTTCAGTATCCACTATTTTGTATCTATGGCTACAAAATTTTGAAATAGCGGCCCACTGCGGTCGGGCAGTTTGAGATTCTTGCCCTGTGGATTATTTTTCGGCTGAAGATACCAGGCAAACGGCTAAATTTTACGACAGTTTGCCACGGATAGACTACCCTTCGTGAAAATCCTATCTCAAATCTTAATCAAACGCCGATTTGTAGTAGTCTACAATAGGCGGTCTGTCTCAGATAGCAAAGTATTGATAAAGATTTTTGGGAGAGAAACTTATGCGCGATGCAGTGACTAGCCTGATTGAAAACTATGATGTTGCTGGTAGGTATTTAGACCGAGATGGTATCGATCGGTTGAAATCTTATTTTGCAACCGGCACGGCACGGGTACAGGCGGCGGCTGCGATTAACAGCAATGCTGCGGCAATTGTCAAGCAAGCTGGTATCCAGCTATTTGCTGAACAGCCGGAACTGATCCGTCCGGGCGGAAATGCCTACACGACTCGCCGTTACGCGGCTTGTCTGCGGGATATGGACTACTACTTGCGCTATGCTACTTACGCCCTGGTGGCGGGAAGTACCGACGTGCTCGATGAGCGCGTGCTGCAAGGTTTGCGAGAAACTTACAATTCTCTAAGCGTTCCCATTGGCCCGACGGTGATGGGGATTAGCATTATGAAGGAGATGGTTAAGGCTCAGGTGCAAGCTGCTGGCTTGTCTGTGGGGCCTTTTTTGGATCAGCCTTTTGATTACATGATTCGCGAATTGAGCGAACAAGATATTTAAGTCAATTTGCTAGTTCTTTTAGCAGCAAATTGCATTTGTGGCTGGCACTTAGCAGCAGTTAGATCGATCGCTTTTTTTGGCATCACAGCCTCCAAGCGATCTTTTTTTATGGGTTATATAGCAG
The DNA here is from genome assembly GCF_036704575.1 of Microcoleus sp. K5-D4. Lineage (NCBI taxonomy): Bacteria > Bacillati > Cyanobacteriota > Cyanophyceae > Oscillatoriales > Microcoleaceae > Microcoleus > Microcoleus sp. K5-D4. The sequence goes on along the minus strand of NZ_JAUBSD010000016.1, from coordinate 4,242 downwards.
TTGACAGTTGACAGTTGACAGTTGACAGTTGACAGTTACATACTACGAGCATCAAACCGTTTATGCTAAAGGGTCATAGGATCTATTCATGACATTATTTATGTCCTAACCTGTGTGGCGGTTGCTATACAATTTTAGATTAAAGATTTCAGATTAAAAATAAGAGATTAAAAATTTGAATAATTGGGAATGACTTATGAATTAAGGGTTTGGAGCTTCCCTATAATTGCATTCTTGTTTGAAACTGGTACTAAAAATCGTCAACCCATCCCCAGACGAGGCATTTGTTCAGGGGATTTTTGGTTTGGCGCAGAGCGATTTGTGCGACGGTTGTTGCTTCTACTTCGCCATTGGGGTAAAGAATGTGGATGATATCACCGCTGACGAAGGCGAGGGGATTTTCTTGACAATTGCCAGGATTTCTGATAGGAAAGTTAATTGTTTTCATAGTCGATCGCCCTGATGGTATTTGTAGCGCTTTTAGCTGCATATAAATCATCCGCTAGTCACAAAAATTATTGTGTGATTCTATGAATGTTTATCTGTGATAAAACTACACACTCACAGCGATCTCAGTCACATCATGTGAGCTGGGGCGATCGCCCCGTGATGATCTCAAAACCAAAATAATCGGCAAAAATTAGCAGTGGGGCTTGTGCGTAAGTGCTAATCTGGTACTGTTCTTAACCCTATCCGTACAGATTAAAAACCTTGGCTAAACAGCGACTAGACACATTATTGGTCAGCCTAGATTTGTGCAGTTCCAGACAGCAAGCTCAGGCCTTGATTCGCACTGGGAAAGTCTCCATCAACCAACAGGTAGTTGACAAACCGGGCACTGAGGTCGATATTGCAGCAAAAATTCAGATTAAAGAGCGATCGCGCTATGTTTCCAGAGGCGGCGACAAATTAGCCAAAGCTTTAGAAGTTTTTGCGATTCCCGTTGCAGGCAGAATTTGTCTCGACGGCGGCATCTCCACAGGCGGTTTTACCGACTGTCTGCTGCAAGCCGGCGCCGCCCTAGTGTATGGCGTAGACGTTGGCTACGGTCAAGCAGATTGGGGCTTGCGTAACGATCCGAGAGTAATTTTGAAAGAACGCACCAATTTGCGGTACATGACTGCTGCTGAGCTTTACGGCGACTCTGAGCGAGCAGATTTGGCGGTAGTAGATGTGTCGTTTATTTCCCTGGATAAGATTTTACCGGCGCTGTGGGAATTGTTGGTACCACCGCGAGAAGCGGTGTTGCTGGTAAAGCCGCAGTTTGAGGTAGGGCGCGAGAGAGTCGGGAAAAAAGGCGTAGTGCGAGACTCAGCAACTCAAGCTGATGCGATTTTTCAAGTGTGGAAGGCAGCCACAGCTTTAGGATGGCAGGAACGTGGCTTAACGTGGTCGCCTTTACTTGGCCCGGCAGGTAATATCGAGTATCTTTTATGGTTGGGGATCGATCACGAACAAGAAACCGACCAGAGGGCGATCGAAGAGGATGTTGTGAAGGAACGAATTGCACAAGTCACCAAAGCGGCGGCGCGGGAACTTGTCGATCGATTGTAGATTGATTTCAAGATGTCAAGCTAATCTATTTTAAAAATCAAATTTGGAACTCCAGATTGCTCTAAATTTTAAAAAATTTTGTCAATCAGACTCCTAAACTTTCACAAGAGTGAATAATTCCATGCAATCATTCAAACAAGCCGGTTCGATTTTCCTGTACGTTCTAGGTGCCATCGGGTATGTGGCGATTGTAGCTACTATTGTAGGCGTTTCTATTCTCATCAAGTGGGCCGCTCTGCTACTAGCCGACAAATTATTATATACCATCCTGATTATCGGCGATTTGTTGAGGGGTATCGAAATTATTGAACTGTTAAATATATTGATATTTGCATTTATCGGTATGGGAGTGGGTGTGGCGACAAGACTTCTACACCCTCAATACGGTCGCAAAATTAGTGCGGCTTTGTTGATAGTTATAGTGCCCTTAGTTTTCATGATTACGCCAGCCATTCGATATAATGCTTGGCTGGAAAAAGTGGAAGAATCGGATAAATTATCGCCTTCGCAAACTGCAACCTTAACTAACTCATTTTTGAATAGAAAAGTTGGATTACCAGGTTTTATCGGTTATTACGTATATACTGGTCAGTTTCCGGTTATTCCGACGAAACAATCGGAGATGAAAGACCTTGACAGTTTTGAAAAAAGAGTTAATTCCAGATTTGTACAGTTCACAGGTATTGCTCCGACTATTGTTTCTTGGTCAATGCGGGTTTGTTTTTGGTTGATTAGAATATTTTACTTTTCTATAGCGGTAATTGCGACAATCGCCCACTTTAGGGAAGGTGTTAGAATTGCCAGACGGTAATACGATTTTCGATTTTCGATTAAAGAATTGGAAATTACTTATGAAGATGGTGGTGTGGAGCTTAGCTACAGTTGCATTCTTTTTTGACAATTGTATAAGAATAAAAGCAGTAGGGTGCGTCAGATCCTAGCTCTTCGATTATTCGCAAATAACCATCTGCTGACGTACCTTACTCAACTACTAGGGCAATTTTTAATTGCCAATTTTAAACTCTTGCTGCAAGCGATCGATAATTGTATTACGCTCGATGGTGGCGAGAATGTCTTGAATTACCGTATCTTGCCCCAGGGGGCCCCAGGTGCAGCCTTTTTCTAAATAAACTTGGGCGGCGCGACCGACAGCGTAGGTTCCATAAGCTGCTAAACTAGCTTGAGTGACAGCAACTCCGGCAAAAGTAGAAAAGCCGATGTGCGGGGCCGCAGCCGCCGCACTTTTGCCAAATCCCAACAGAAAACTGCTACCCAATTCTCCCAAAAGTACGCCGCCAGCACTGGAGAAAATCGTCTGCCAAAGTTTCCCGGCCTCGTAACCAGTCATAGGTAAGCCGTAAAGTCTGGATAAAGAGCGAATTAAGGCTAAATCTGCGACACTTGCTCCCATTACATCCAAGAATGCCACTGGATTTAAACCGACAGCCAAAGCTTTATATTTTGCAAATTGCCAGATTAAATCTTCGGCTTCTGTTTGTCGCAATTTGAGAACGTGACGGGCAATGTGTGCTTCGGCATCTCTAGCTTCAACTAAAGCATTTAGAGCCAGGAGCGATCGACCTTCTCTGTTAAGAATGGTGAGAATTTTATTTTTTAGTTCGTCTATCTGCGCGGGCGGCGACTCCCATTCGTAAGTGACTCTTCCGTCGGACCATTCCACCCGCACTTGCACCGGCGCTGGTTCCGCAGCTACCATAACTATTTCTAAAGATTTGGAAGTTTTAGCGGGTGATTTTGCAGTAGATTTATCTGAGGAGTTGTTTGGGGGTTCGGACAAATTTTCGCTATCTGTTTCCTCTGTTACCGCAGCGGCTGCTAACTGTTCAGAATTTCCCAGCGCTTGCAAACTTTGGTAAATAGCTTTTCTGTCTAATTCTGGATAAAGGTCAATTTTATTAAAAACTAAAATTACCGGTTTTTGAGCTGTTTGCAATTCGCACAGTGCTTGATATTCAGTTCGGGTGATATCGCCTGCAACGACAAACAGAATTAAGTCAGCTTGGCGAGTTACTTGTTTCGCCATTTCGCCGCGCACTTCGCCGCCAACTTCATCAAGTCCGGGAGTATCAATTAATTCAACTTGCACCCCTCCTTTCCCCCCCTTGCCAAGGGGGGGTTGGGGGGATTCGTCGTTGTCAAGGAAGGATAGAGGCACACTCCAGCGCACGGAACGCGGCCACTGAGTCACGCCGTTGAGAGGGCCTGTTTGCAGAATTTTGTGACCTAAAAGCGCGTTTAATACGGCTGACTTGCCGCGGCTGACTAGGCCGAAAGTAGCAATGCGGATTATGTTGTGGTCTAGTTTTTCTGAGGTGGAAGTTAAGATATCTAACTGATATTGCAGCGCCGCTTCTAATTCTGTATTATTCGAGTTTTTTTTCCCTTGGCGCAGGTGGGAATAGCGCGCCAGGGCTTCGCGCAAACTAGCACGGGCAAGAGATAAGCGATTTTCTTGAAGGGAATTGTCAGCCATTGGCGATCGGCTTTTTTAAGCAGGTATAATTGATCGTCGAATTATAAATCCTATTTCTTATTTTAATACACTTTTTCATAAATTTATAATTTTTCAGTTGTGAGTTTTCCAAAAAATAGACCTCTTGCGAAAGTGCGAGCGCTCTAGTAAAATAAAAGAAAAAATTAGCTGAATAATATGAATTACGAACAATT